>JAAZOW010000291.1 GCA_012797575.1 Methanomicrobiales archaeon
GAGCAGAGGGTGGACGGCGAGATCGTGATCGTGCCGTTCAACGCCACGGCGGAGAACATCACCCTGATGAACCTGACAGAGCTCTGTTCGAAGAGCGCTACCAAGTGAGGGGAGATGACTCCCCGCCACCCTTTTTCATAGACCTGAGTGCACAGTCAGACGAAGATCTCTTCCGATCGAGGGAGAAACGGGTATGGTGTGCAGAGTCTCAGCGGAAGAAGTGTTGCGCGCGAACCGATCCCCAATGTCCGGTCACCGGTCGGGGCGCTACGGGGGGCAACCAGACGAGAGGTGTAGCGGGATGTCTCTTCTGTCGACGGCGGCCCCGATCGTTCTCCTCCTGAACCTTGTCGCGTTTACTGCCTTCTACCGTGATAAGCGATCGGCTGAGCGGATGGCGTGGCGGATCTCTGAAAGAACGCTCCTTATCCTCGCCCTCCTCGGGCCGTTCGGGGCTATGGTGGCGATGCGCATATTCCGGCACAAGACCCGGAAGGCAAAGTTCCGGCTCGTCCCTCTCTTTCTCTGCCTGCACGTCGCCCTCGCCGCTATACTCATCCCAATGCAGTCCTGTTGACTTTTAGGGAAAGGTACATGCATCTGATTATCTCACCATAGATAGCAGATGACACACGAATACGGTCCACCCTCCCGCCCGATCGAGGGCCTCCTCACGACGATACGGGAGTGGCTCATGCGGGAGTACCGGGCGGGGTACCTGCCTGCCCACCGACGATCGCCCCGGAGGACAAGGAAGCTCCGACGGATACGCGGATGGAGCAGGGATATCGGCCACCTGGTATCGGAGATCGGCCGGGTGAAGCGGGAGACCCTTCCCCGCGTCGAGCGGGATACCGGGTACACCTTCCCCGACCAGGACAGGTTTATCCAGATCCTGATGGATCGCTCCACAAGGCGCCTGTTTCAACGAATACTCGCTGAATTCCCTGAAGATGCGCTCCCGGTCCCGGCAAAAGATCTTGCCATCCTCGAACGACTCCCCGATGACGCCCAGGCCCTTGCCCTCATAGGCGATGTCACCCTGCGGCTGAAGGTCCTGCCAGGCCCGCATGCAGAGGTGCCGGGCCTGGCACCACTCTCTGATCGGTGGAGGCTCCATGAGAGCCTGGTTGGCCTCAAACGCCGTCACCAGTCGGTCGGAGGCGCTTTCGAGCGGGAGAAGGAGATCCTCGCCGGGGCTGTCCTTGGTCTCCTCTACGTCGAGGGCGGCATCGATGCGCTCCGGGCCGCGGTGCCGCTGCTCACGCGCGACCGGGATCTGGATGATCGTCCGCGGGCCGTGGGGGATCCTGTGCCGGAGTAGACTCATCCGACGGCCGGAGAGGGCGAGTGCATCTCCCCGGGCGATCCCATGTAGGTGAGCACCGGCTTGGTTGAAGCGTATTTCCTGACCCGTATGTTATCCGTGTAGAAGTGGTGCGGCTCGCCCTCGGACCACGCTGAAGACCCGATCAGAGCAAAGTCTGTAAAGACCACGTCGTCCGGAACCAGCGACCCGTCGGCGAACCGCAGGGTCCTGTTTCCGATGTACTTCCCATCGATCCAGGCGTGTTCGATAGCGTTTGGCGTATCTGCGACGACTTTTATGTGGTACCAGGTGTCGGTCTCAGCCTGGAGGTCAACGGTGAAGTTCCGGTGAACGCTGTCGTAGTACTGCACCGATTCGTTCCTGAGATGGAGGGCATAGATTCGGTCAGCTCCGCTCCAGAGCTGGATGTATCCTGAACCGCACCACCGTCCGAACTCGCTGACCTGGAAGTCCCCTTCGATGACCAGTGGGCCTGCGGATACGTTTGCAAGGCAGATCCGGTTGTTCGCGAGGTGCCGGAGGTCGGGTTCTGAGACGTTGATGTCGCCTGCGTATGCGCCTCCACGGACTGTGCTCGACTGGATAGCAACGTTTGAACCGCAGAATGACCACCGGGAGAGGTTGCCTCGCTCGTAGTCTTCAAAGAATGTGAAGACGGCATCGGGGTCACCTGCGCCCCGGGCCTCCGGGTTGCCGTAGAGCATGACGATTTCGCTTGTACTCGCAGGCAGAGCCAGCCAGACGCGGGCATACGAACTGTCCGTGACGTCCTCCACCCAGTGCGGGATGGCTGTCCCGCCTGCGTCCACGAACCTGATATCGGCAAAGTCTGGGCGCATGCCCGGGAGATGGGTCGCGTTGAAGAGGACTTCAAGGCGGTCGATCGTAGAAGGGTTGTCGACCGCTATCGTCTGTTGCCTGGTGAACTCTTCAGCGTCCAGAGCTCCTGCAGGGATTGAGGCTATGAGGAGCGCTACAAACACCCCTCCAGCACGAATAAGTCTATCATACCTCATTTGAGATCGCCGCCTTTAGCGTGGCATCGGCCCCCCGTCTGCCCCAATCCTATATACAGGCATCGACCGATCGCACCCCAACGCTGGTGCCAGGCATGGATATACGGAGGGAGTGGCGGTATCGCCAAACCTCCCGGCTGCGTTCCCCACCGCAGCTCTCGCCGCGCGAGAGATCGCCCGCACACCCTGATCCCCCGGGGCGCGGGTTCTTTACGGGAGAAGGGCGAGCCTGGGGCATAGGCTCCCTTCATACGCTCTGCCTCATGGACGCACAACGTCCCTCCGCGATCTTTTGCGTGGGTCCACGTCAGAGCCCGCAAAAGAAGATGTAATGCTCCACTCAGTGCGCCCCGGGAAGGTTTCAATATCTGGCACAACATACGGGCTTGTATGAGCATCTTTACAGCGATCTTTGCCCTCATCCTGGTGGTCGTCATCGCTTTTATCCTCTACAAAGTGGTCAAAAGCGTCACCACGCTCATCATCAACGCTGTCGTGGGCGTGGTCCTCCTCTGGCTCATCAATCTTCTCAACCTGATGGGCATCGTCGGCCGGCCCGATATCCCGATCAACCTGATCACCGTTCTCATCTGCGCCATCGGCGGTATCTTCGGTGTCCTGATCACGGTGGTGCTCCACCTCCTCGGGATTCCCCTGACGTTGTGAGGGGAAACCCTCCCCTTTACGCCGCCGGCACAGTGGCCTCCGCGATCGCCCGGCCAGGCCTCCCGGTATCGACGTCGTTCCCGAGCGCGGTGACGGATGAGACGGACCCGCGTCCCCTCCCGGCGGATTCAGCCCTGTCTATCCATGAGAGGGTCCCGGGGAATCCGAAGATCTCATATCCTCTCCACTCACAACCTCGAAGTATGCAGGAGTATGCTCCCGGCATCGTCGGTGAGGTCAGGTTCGCCCGCCAGGATGGTGGCTACTATGTGGTGCTCTACGACCGTGGAGAAAGAGAGATCGGGAAGACGGGGTTCTGGATGACCGAGGCAAAAGCGCACGAAGCGGCCCGGAGGCTTGCGGGGAAGCTGAGCGAGGGGTGAACCCCTCATGCTCCGTCAGGGTGCGCCTGGATGTAGCGGATAAGTCCGGTGATACACCAGTTCTGCGGCACAGGAATTCCGTGGTGATCCCCAAGGCGCGCCACGTAGCCGTTGAGGAGATCGATCTCGGTCTGGCGACCCTGCAGAACGTCGTAGTACATGGAGGGGTAGACCGTGGCAAAGTCCGGGACCTGCACCGAGAAGAGGTAGGCGAGGTAGTCGTCGGCGGTCGCCCAGGGGAACCGGATCCCTTCAGCGCCGGCGACAGCGAAGGTCTCATGGATGAGGGCGGTGACGATCTCGCGGATATCCGCATCGGCGGCTGCCCCGACCGGGGCCCTGAGGATGGCGCATATCGGGTTCACCGCTATGTTGAGGAGGGCCTTCGTCCACTTCCCGGCCCTGATATCGGGGCTCGCCTCGACCGGTATGCCGGCGGCCCTGATGGTAACGATCAGCCTATCGAGCGCCTCACGCCCGTCCCCTGACCAGACGCCAAAGCAGGCCGGGGCGCTCTCGCTCTGCACCCGGACATGCCCCGGCCCCACCATCGAGAAGTTCGTCGTCACGGTCCCGCCGATGACGGTATCGGTGTATCGGGCTATGATATCTTCGTTTCCGATGCCGTTCTGGAGGCTCGCCACCGGTCGGCCCCGGATGGCTCCGGCATACTCCTCACAGATCGCCAGGGTATCGGTGCCCTTCGCGGTGATGATGATGAGATCAATTCCGGGCGGGACCTCTTCTGACCCTGTGATGGGGGTTATTCCCTCGATGGTACCGGATCCCCAGATCCCATCCATCGCAAGACCTCGCTCCCGGATGGCACCGGCATGCACCGGCCGGCATGCCGCATAGACCGCCGCAACCCCTGCAAGCCTGCCGGCGAAAGAGAGACCTACTGCCCCTGCACCGAGTATGAGGATGGTCGGGCGCTGGACTGCTTTCATGTATTCACACCTCCGTTGGATTCGTGATGTGATAAGGGTGCGGCATCCGGGGCCCGGGGAATGCCACATCGAACGCTTTTCATACCCGCCTCACCGAGATCCTACCTGATGAAGTACGTCACGAAGGTCGACGGCAGCCTTCAACGATTTGACCGGAGGAAGGTGCGGCGGACGCTCCGGAACATGGGCCTTGAGGACGATGATGCTGACCGGATCGCTATGGAGATCGAGGAGGCGGTGGAGGATGGGGTGAAGACGACCACGGTCCTCCGGATGATCCGGACCCGGGCGAGCGCCGTCCGCCCCGCCGTCGCGCACCGGACCAATCTCAGGAGAGCCCTCTCCCTCATCCGTCCGAAACCCGATTTCGAGGAGTTCGTGCGGATCCTCCTCCGGGAGCACGGCTACCAGGTGGAGGCCGGGTGCATCCTTGCCGGTCTCTGCGGGGAGCATGAGGTGGATGCCATCGCCCAAAAAGACGGCGTGATCTCGTTTGTTGAGGTGAAGCACCATCGGAGCTACCACCGGATGACCGGGCTTGACGAAGGGCGGATCGCCCGGGCGATCGTCGAGGACCTCCAGGAGGGGTTCGTATCCGGGCGGTGCGCTGTCTCGATCGACGATGCCCTGATCGTCTGCAACACCAAACTCTCGGACCATGCGAAACGCTATGCGACCTGCCGTGGGATCGGGCACATCGGGTGGGATCATCCGGAGGAGCAGAACCTCAAGATGATGATCCAGAAGACGCAGTCCTACCCGGTCACCATCGTCTCGGGGGTGAAGCCTCCGGTCGTCACACGGCTGGCCGCGGCAGGGATCTTCATGGCAAAGCAGGTCGCCTACGGTGATGCCACGACCATATCGCGCATTGCAGGTATCCCCCTCCGGGAGGTGCTGCTGATCGCCGGGCGTGCGCGTGCCATCCTTGAACCGTAGCGATCAGGCTGACGCGCCCATGATCTGGAGCTGCTCCTCGGTCGGGTTGATCAGGACGATCTCGGGCCGACAGTTGAACCGGAGGTCAACGTCGGCGAGGCTTGCGCTACAGATGCCCCGGGAGATGTAGGTCGGCGTCCCGTCAGCGTCGAACATCCCGGCAAGCTCGATGATGCCGTGATCGTTCAGCTGGTCGATGATCGGGAAGAGGAACTGGCCGCCGTGGGTGTGGCCGGCGAGGATGAGGTCGGCATCCCAGTCTGCCCTGCAGGAGGGTTCGTGGATGAGGTAGACGGTGAATGCGTCGGTCTCCGGGACGTCGGGTGGGTCTGCCATACCGGCCCATCCGTCGTCGACACCGACGATGACGATCTCCGTGCCGCCGGCGGAGGTCTGGATGTAGTCGTTTCTGAGAACGTGCACGCCACCCTCCTCGAGCGCCTCGGTGAGCTCGTCGGCGAACGCGGTATCGGTGGATTCGCTCTTCAGGGCGGAGAGATCGTACCCCTCGACGGTGGTGTTTGCGGATGTGTATGTGGCAAACATCCTCTCAAGGCCGGTCAGGGCA
>JAAZOW010000201.1 GCA_012797575.1 Methanomicrobiales archaeon
ATCTGCTATGGCACGATAGTCGGAACCTTCGACCGGTGATATGATGATCTCGCCCCGGATATCGCAGTGAGCCATCACCATCCGGGCGTAGAGGAGATCGGCCTCATCTGCAACCACGAACTTGACACAGTCGCGGGGTGTGATGTGACGGAGGAGCGCCAGGTTGCTCTCCTCCCCTGATGAAGGGCACTTGACGTCCATGCAGATGGAGGCGCAGGGTTGCATCTCCCGGAAGTCAAGGGTGCCGTTCGTCTCTATCTCAACGGTGTAGCCATGAATATCGAATTTCTTGAGGAGTTCGAGGACCTCCTCCGCCCAGAGGAGCGGCTCCCCGCCGGTGATGCAGATGTGTTTTCCGTTCATCAGCCAGATCCGGTCAAGGATCTGGGCGACGGTCATCTCCTCCCCGCCCTGATGGGCGTAGAGGGTATCGCACCAGGCGCACCGGAGGTTGCAGCCGACGAGCCTGATGAAGATGCAGGGGCGCCCCTGGTTCTTCCCCTCACCCTGAAGGCTCCGGAATATCTCACTGACGATCATACGTGCGCTCAGCGTAACAGGATGTTGATTCCCAGACTCGGATCCTCTCCACACGTGCATCAAGCCCCTGTTGCGCTGCTTCAGTATTGATCATATCGGCGATCAGCCCGGCGAGGAGTTCACTCGTCGGGTCGCCGGGGGTGGTGACGACCGGGTGAAACGCTTCGATGCTCGCTACCATGGGATCGTCAGCGTTGAGGATCACCTGGTGATCGAACCGTCCGATCACCTCCTTTATGCAGTTGTAGTCGAGGACGATCCCGGTACGCTCGTCTACCGTTCCCTCGACCCAGACCTCTACCCGCCACTGGTGGCCATGTAGTCGGAAACACTTCCCCCGATAGTAGATCAGGCGGTGGGTCGCCTCGAAAAAGATCTCTTTGTATATCCGGGCTCTCATCAATGAAGGTTGCCCGCCAGGATATAATATTATATCATCTCCCGATCAACTAACTAAAGCGAACGATCAACGCTCGGGTAGATTCCACAATATATAAATCTGTAACGCGCGTTGTTTTATAGCACACCAGGAGTTGCTCCTATCCATAAATTCGATTGATACGAGGGTATTCGATGGGAAAAGGTAAATTTGCTGCCAGAAAGCAGAAGCGCGATGCCAAAGCGCGTAGATGGCGTGACCCTATATACGCCAGACGCCAGCTTGGGCTCGACGTGAAGTCCGACCCGCTCGAGGGCGCGCCGCAGGCACGCGGGATTGTTCTTGAGAAGGTGGGTATTGAAGCAAAGCAGCCGAACTCTGCGATCCGCAAATGCGTCCGCGTGCAGCTGATCAAGAACGGCCGTCAGGTGACGGCGTTCGCCGCGGGCGATGGCGCCATCAACTTCATCGATGAACACGATGAAGTCGAGATCGAGGGGATCGGCGGCAGATTGGGCAGGTCGATGGGTGATATCCCCGGCGTCCGGTTTGTCGTAACTAAAGTGAACAACGTCAGTCTCAACGAAATGGTCATCGGGCGGAAGGAGAAGCCGCGGAGGTGAGGAGGATGACGGAAGTAGAAGCAGAGGCCGGGAACCAGAAGCTCCTCTTCAATCTCTGGGATATGAGCGAGGTGGAGATACAGGATCCAAGCCTTATCCGCTACGTGAACTTGCACGCGATGATCGTCCCGCACTCCTGCGGCAAGCTCGCCGGTCAGCAGTTCAACAAGAGCAACATGCTGATCGTTGAGCGCCTGATCAACAAGCTGATGCAGACCGAGCGAAATACCGGCAAGAAAGAGCTCGCTATACGCATCGTCCGGGATGCCTTTGAGATCATCCATAAAAAGACCGGGAAGAACCCGATCCAGGTGCTGGTGGATGCCGTCGAGAATACCGGTCCCCGCGAGGAGACCGTCCGGCTGAAGTACGGTGGGATCAATGTCCCCAAATCAGTCGATACCGCTCCCCAGCGCCGTGTCGATATCGCTCTGCGGTTCATCACCGATGGCGTCCTGCAGGTGAGCCATAAGAAGAAGAAGAGCGTGAGCGAGGCGCTCGCTGAAGAGCTGATCGCAGCTGCTAACGGAGATACCCGCTCCTATGCTGTCTCGAAGAAGGAAGAGAGAGAGCGTATTGCAAAGGCTGCCCGATAATATCCCCTGATACTTTTTTGGTGTTCTATGACCAGACGTAAAAAGATGGTAGAGCGGGTGACAGCCCTGATGGATAAGCCGGATCATATCCGCAACATCGGTATTGTCGCCCACATCGATCACGGAAAGACAACCCTTTCAGATAACCTGCTCGCAGGGGCAGGCATGATCAGCGAGGAGCTCGCTGGAAGGCAGCTCTTCATGGATTCCGATGAGGAAGAGCAGGCACGCGGCATCACCATCGATGCGAGCAACGTCTCGATGGTCCACACGTATGGCGGCGGGGAGTACCTGATCAATATGATCGATACGCCCGGTCACGTTGACTTCGGGGGCGACGTGACCCGCGCCATGCGTGCAGTGGATGGGGCTGTTGTCGTGGTTGATGCCGTCGAGGGGACTATGCCCCAGACGGAGACGGTGCTCCGCCAGGCTCTCAAGGAAGGTGTCCGCCCGGTTCTCTTCATCAACAAGGTGGACCGGCTGATCAACGAGCTGAAGGTGGATGAGCAGGAGATGCAGATCCGTCTCGCGCGGGTGATCGATAAGGTCAACAGGCTGATCAAGGGCATGAACGAGAAGATGTACAACGAGGGCTGGAAGCTGGATGCCGCAAAAGGCACCGTCGCCTTCGGTTCCGCCCTCTACAACTGGGCGGTCTCTGTCCCCTATATGAAGAAGAGCGGGGTCTCGTTTCGGGATGTCTATGAGAAGTGCAATACCGGGGACATGAAGTGGCTCGCGAAATCAAGCCCTCTGCACGCTGTCCTCCTGGATATGGTGGTCAAGCATCTGCCCGACCCCGTCGAAGCCCAGAAGCGGCGTGTCGGGATCATCTGGCATGGGGATAGTGAGTCCCCTGAGGGCAAGGCCATGTTCGCCTGCGATCCAAACGGGCCTGTCTGCATGATGGTCACCGATATATCGTTCGATCCACATGCAGGTGAGGTCGCCACTGGGCGAGTCTTCTCAGGGACGCTCCGCCGGGGCACCGAGTGCTACATCATGGGCGCAGCCAAGCGCGCAAACCGCCTCGCCCAGGTCGGCATCTTCATGGGTGCCGAGCGGATCGAGGTGGATGAGCTGGCCGCCGGCAACATCGCCGCGGTCACCGGCCTGAAGGATGCTATCGTCGGTTCGACCGTCTCGACGCTTCAGGATATGATCCCCTTCGAGTCGTTGAAGCATTACTCCGAACCGGTCATGACCGTCGCTGTCGAGGCGAAGAGCATGAAGGATCTTCCAAAGCTCGTCGAGGTTCTCCGTCAGGTGGCGAAGGAAGACCCGACGGTCCATGTCTCGATCAACGAGGAGACCGGTGAGCACCTGATCAGCGGTATGGGCGAGCTCCACCTCGAGATCATCACTGGCCGCATCAAGCGTGATAAAGGCGTCGAGATCATCACCTCCCCGCCGATCGTGGTCTACCGTGAGACGATCACAGGCAGGGCCGGCCCGGTCGAGGGGAAATCACCGAACCGTCACAACCGATTCTACGTTGAGCTTGAGCCAATGGAGCCTGCGGTCGTGAAGTTGATCCAGGAAGGTGAGGTCTCGATGACCCAGCAGGCGGTTGAGCGGCGCGATATCCTCATCGAGGCGGGCATGGATAAGGAGGAGGCCCGAAACGTCAGGGCGATCGAGGGGACCAACATGTTCCTCGATATGACGAAGGGTATCCAGTATCTCAATGAGACGATGGAGCTGGTCCTCGATGGTTGGCGCGAGGCGTTGAACGGCGGCCCGCTTGCTGACGAGCTGGTCCAGAAT
>JAAZOW010000185.1 GCA_012797575.1 Methanomicrobiales archaeon
CAAGCAGGGGATCACCTGCCCTGCAGGCCGCTGTCATGACCGGTATCTCGGTTCTCCCGCACGAGGCAAAATTTATCTGCGTGCGGGGCATCGCTCCACCCATGAAGCGAGTGTCTGGCATCTTCATCATCGCGGTGATCGCAAGCACCATGATCGCGGGATGCGTGCAGCCAGAGGAGAACGTGACGGTGACTCCCATCCCCGCAACGCCGGTGGCCATCAGGACTTCGCCAGTAGCAGAGACCCCCACCAGGACCCTGGTCACGAATGTGACCGAGACCCCACCCTTGCCACCGATCGGTGCAAAGACCATCTCGATCACCGAAAGCGGGTTCAGCCCGGACGTGATCACCGTCCCGGTGGGCACCACAGTGATCTGGACCAACGACGCCGATACGAACCAGACCATCCTGTTCACAGGGCCGACCGGATCCGCCGATCTGGGGACGGTCGAACCGGGCAACTCAATCAGCTACACCTTCACCATAGCAGGCCACTACGCCTACCGGGCAGAAGGGACCGAATTTCTAGGGACGATCGCCGTCACTGCGGATGCAACTGTATAACCCCTTTTTCTTCGGCGGTAGGCGCAGCCATTCATGTCCGCCGGTACGCTGTGGCAGCCTGCACAAACCTCCCCGCAAACCCGACTGTGAAGTAGGCGTGGGTGTACTGGCCGACAGCGTTCTGCTCTATGAGGCCATCCCGGTCGTCAACGATGCCCCGACCTCGGGAGAGTTCCAGCACAAACCTCGCATCAGGAGCACAATCGAGCCGCGAGTAGTGGAACTCCTGGCCCCGGAAGGAGGTGCCCTGTTCAAACACCGGTGTTCTACCGACCACCCTGGCCTCGACGTAGCCGAGAGCCTGAATCCGATCTGCCATCACGGCCGATGCCGGGAGAACCCCTGCCATTGGGTGGTCGGTATCGGTGGTCTCGAGCCGTTCTGAGAGGTAGATGAGTCCGCCGCACTCAGCAAGGACCGGCATGCCGTCGTCGACCACCCGCCGCAGATCCTCCCGGCACCGGGAGGCGGCAAGTGCCTCTGCATGGAGCTCTGGGTAGCCGCCCCCGATATAGACTGCATCCACATCCGGGAGTCGGTCGGTCATCGGTGAGAAGTAGACGAGTTCTGCCCCCGCCTGCACGAGTCGATCGAGGTTATCGGCGTAGTAAAAAGAGAACGCCGCATCGCTCGCGATGCCGATCCGCGCCCGCGCCTCCGGCCGGTCCGGGAGATCCGGCGGTGTCGGGAGGGGCGGGGCCGACCGTGCAAGACCTAGGATCCTGGGGAGGTCGCAGGCCTCCTCAACCACCGCCCCGAACCGGGACATGGTATCATCTTCGTCTGCCAGAGCAAGCCCGAGGTGCCGGCTCCTGACCGAGAGATCCTGCCGCCGGGGGATCCAACCGCAGACCGGGATGCTCTTCGTGGTCTCGATGAAGGCTCGGTGCCGTGGGCTCCCAATCCGGTTGAATATGACTCCCGCGACCCTGACCTCCGGGTCAAACCCTGCGTATCCGCGGACAATTGCATGCACGCTCCGTGATGCGCCCCCGGCGTCCACCACGAGGAGGACCGGGGCGCTGAGTATCTTTGCGACGTGGGCGGTGCTCGCGGTATCGCTCCCCTCAAGCCCGTCGTAGAGGCCCATCGCTCCTTCGATGACAGCGATGTCTGCTCCGGCCGCGGCCCGGGTAAACGTCTCCCGCACGCCCATCTCCCCCATCATGAACGGGTCGAGGTTGCGCGACGTCCGACCGCAGATGGCCGAGTGGTGCGTGGGATCGATGAAGTCCGGGCCCACCTTGAAGGGTTGGACCACCAGGCCTTGGGCGGTGAGCGCTGCCATCAGGCCGCTTGCAAGCGTGGTCTTACCGCACCCGCTGTGGGTTCCGGCGACGGTGATACGTGGAATTGGGCGCATAACGTGGCTGTAATGTTGGATACCGCATATCATAAATATGCCTTCTGCTAACCTGGTTATATCAAGTAAATTTGTAGTATATCAATTAATTATGATTGGTCGGCTGACATGGCCGATCTGAGGTGAACCGAGCTATGCATATCATGGAAGGATTCTTACCGAGTCCCTGGTGGGAGATCTGGTTCCTCGTCTCCCTGCCCTTCATCATCATAGGGATCTATCAGTTGAACAGACTTGTGCGAGAGAAACGTGAAGCTCTGCCGCTCCTTGCGGTTGCAGGCGCGTTCATCTTCGTCTTCTCCTCACTAAAGCTTCCCTCATTCAACGGGAGTTGCTCCCACCCCACGGGCACCGGGCTTGGAGCCATCCTCTTCGGTCCCTGCATCGCCGGGGTCCTTGGCCTTATCGTTCTCGTCTTCCAGGCGGCTTTCCTTGCGCACGGCGGGATAACAACGCTTGGAGCGAATGTCTTCTCGATGGGGATCGCGGGCCCGGCCGTTGCCTACCTCATCTATAGGGTCGGGACCCGTGTAGGCGCAGGCACCTATGCGGTGGTCTTTGTCGCCGCAACGCTCGCCGATCTCGCAACGTATGTCGTCACATCGATCCAGCTCGCGCTTGCCTTCCCTGGGACTGCGGGGTTTGTCGGAGCGTTTTCGGCATTTGCCACAGTCTTTGCAGTCACTCAGATCCCTCTTGCCATCATTGAGGGTGCGGTCATCGCGCTGGTCTTCAAGTACATCGTCCAGCTCAAGCCTGAGATCCTCACCCGTCTAAATCTCCTCTCAGAGAGTGCTATCCGAAGGCTCCGGGAGGCTGCAGTATGAAGTACGGTATGGAGATGGCGGTCGCCATACTCATCGTCGCATTTGTCGGTATGTTCCTCGCCCAGGATGCCGCGATCCAGGCCGCCGGGGAAGAGGCCTGGGAAGGGGCCGATGACGCTGCCGCTGATCTGATCGAGGCCTCTGGCTACGAGCCATGGATCGACCCCCTCTGGGAGCCTCCAAGTGGTGAGATCGAGTCCCTCCTCTTTGCGCTACAGGCCGCCATCGGCGCCATAACGATCGGGTATGTCTTCGGCTACTGGCAGGGGGGCAGAAAGGCCACCTAGATCGTCAGGTAAAGTGGATAGGAGGTCGATTCGGGAGTGTACGAGACGCTTGATGGCTATGCCCGGACAAACAGGCTTGGATCGATCAGCCCCGGCCTCAAACTCTTCCTTGGGCTTGCAAGTATACTTCTCTGCACATCATCGCCCGGCCCGATCGCCCCTCTGTTGGTCGCGGTCTCACTCAGCGCCGCAATCCTCATCCTCGCCCGCATCCCTCCCCGAGTCTATGCTTGTACCCTCCTCATTCCAGTCTCGTTTGCGATGATGAGCGTCATCGTCATACTCTTCATCACAGGGGGTGGACCTGTCCTCTTTGAGGTCCCCTTCCTCCCTCTTGCGATCACGGCCGGTGGTGCAAACCTCGCCATACTCCTTCTTGCGCGGGTCTTCGGCGGCACGTGTGCTCTCCTCTTCGTTGCGCTCACAACGCCCATGACCGAGGTCTTCGCCCTCTTAAAGAAGATCGGGGTGCCGACCGTCCTGATCGATCTCGCCATGCTCATCTACCGCTTCATATTCATCTTCATTGCGGAAGCAGACCAGATCTACCGCTCTCAGGTGATGCGGCTAGGTTACGGTCGATTTATCGAGTCGGTGAACTCTCTCGGGATGCTCGTAGGAGCACTCTTTCTCCGCACCATTGATAGGGGTGAAGCACTGGTTCTCGCGATGGATGCACGCTGTTACAGTGGTACGTTCAGTACTCCTGGGTATTCCCGATCAGTCTCACCCCGTTCGTTCATCGCTACCCTGATCTACCTTGGGACTGTATTTGCCGTATCCCTCAAGACCGGAAGTCTGCAGTTCATATGACTCCTCTCCTTACGATCGAGAACGTCGCCTATACCTACCCGGGCGGCCAGACGCCGGCCATCTCTGGGGTGAGTATGGAGATCGCTGCCGGATCCAAGACGGCTCTCGTAGGTCCAAACGGCGCCGGGAAGTCGACGTTCCTCCTGATGCTGAACGGTATATTAAGGCCTGACTCTGGTGTCGTCAGGTTCTCGGGCAGGCCACTCGCCTACGACAGCAAGAGCCTCCGCGATCTTCGGAGGCGGGTCGGATTTGTCTTTCAGAATCCGGATGTCCAGATCATAGCTCCTACGGTCGAAGCGGATGTGGCATTCGGGCCGGTGAACCTTGGCCTCCCTCCTGATGACGTTCGGCGGGCTGTCAGGGACGCCCTCGACCACGTCGGGCTCCAGGGTTACGAAGATCGGCCACCTCACCTCCTCTCTGGTGGAGAGAAGAAACGTGTCGCAATCGCCGGTATCCTTGCGATGGACCCGGAGGTCCTGGTCTTTGATGAGCCGACGGCCTCCCTTGACCCCGCAACCTCCGGGGAGGTCATGGATCTCCTCGATGATCTCGCCTCACGCGGCCGGACGGTCCTTCTCTCCACCCACGATGTCGAGCTTGCCTATCGCTGGGCCGACTCAGTCATCCTCATGGGGCGAGGGCGGGTTCTTGCCCGGGGGGCCCCGGAGGAAGTCTTCTCAGATCCCGATCTCCTGACGGCCGCCCGACTCAGGTCGCCTGCCCTGCTTGCTCTCTCCAATGAGCTTGCCCATAGGGGTATCATCGACCGTTGCCCGCCCCCAAAGAGTATGGCTGAGCTCGTCGACCGGATCGAGCGGTCGATCTCCGATCATGCTTCCGACCGGGGCGGGCATGAGCGGCGATGAGACGGGGTGTATGGATACAGCGGTCACAGCGTATTGACCGGTGAGCCCTGATACTGGCTATAAGCCGAATTCTGAGTTAAAAGGCTTTGGATATCGATCTTTTGCAATTGCGTGAGAAGATTAATTGGGTGCCATGCCGGAGGTTACTATATGATGCTCGAAGAGACTCTGCAACGGATATCAGAACAGGCACGGCGGAAGCGGATGACCCTGCCCGACAACAAGACCAAGATCGTCTGCACCATCGGACCGGCGTCAGACTCCCTGAGAGTACTCACCGACCTGATCCGGGCCGGCATGAACGTCGCGCGACTCAACCTCTCCCACGGAACGTTTGATGAGCACCGAGAGAACATACGCAACATCAGGATGGCGGCGGAGGGTGTCGGGCTTCCGGTCACGATCCTGGTCGACCTCCCGGGCCCGAAGATCCGGCTCGGCGACCTTGCGAAGGAGCCTGTGGAACTCCAGAAAGGCGAGGTCATAACCCTCACCGCCGCCAAATCGTCGGACGACCCCTCCCGGATACCTGTCGACTTCGAGCAGTTCCCGGATCTGGTCTCAGAGGGGAGCACCATCTACATCAACGACGGATTCCTCCAGCTCAGGGCCGATACGATCACCGGGAAGGATGTCAGGGCGACGGTCATCGCCGGCGGCACGGTGCTCTCGCGCAAAGGTGTAAGCCTCGTGGGTGGAGGAGGGATCGTTGCGCTCAGTGCTGTGACCAACCGGGACCTTGAATGCATCGACTTCGGTCTTTCTGAGGGGATCGATACATTCGGGATATCGTTCATCGAGCGGGCGGAGGATATCCGGCGGGCGCGGGAGCATGCAGCCCAGGCGGGAAAGACCATCCGGGTGATAGCGAAGATCGAGCGGCAGGAGGCGCTTGCAAACATAGATGAGATCCTCCGGGAGACCGACGGCGTGATGATCGCCCGGGGTGATCTTGGTGTCCAGACCCCGATCGAGGATGTCCCTGCGGTGCAGAAGCAGATCATCCAGATGGCAAACATCTTGGGCCGGCCGGTGATCACCGCGACGCAGATGCTTGTCTCGATGACCGATAACATCCGGCCAACCCGGGCCGAGGTGACCGATGTCGCAAACGCCATCCTCGACGGGACTGATGCGGTCATGCTCTCTGAGGAGACATCCATCGGGAAGTACCCGGTCGAGACGGTCGCCATGATGGCAAAGATCGCCCGCTCGATCGAGGGGAAGCGGTCAGCCCTCGGGCCCGGGCGTAGCCTCGTCGACTACTTCAGGAAGGGAAGAGGCAGGGAGGGGATTACCATCAACGATGTCGTCTCCTTAAACGTCATCGAGTCGATGGATGCGCTCAACATCAAGTACGTCCTGACGCCCACCCGTTCCGGGAACACCTCCCGAAACATTTCAAGGTTCAAGCCTGACGCCTGGATCCTCGCGTTCACCAGGAACCCCTCCACCCTCGAGTTCCTGGCCTTCTCTTACGGGGTCCGGCCGTTCCTGATCCGGAGTGAGAAGGAGTACTGGCATGGGGCGATCATGGACCTGGTCCGGGACTTCGGGCTGATCAAGCCAGGGGAACGCGTTGTGCTGACGGAAGGGATATCTCCCGGGCGTGAGGGGACTGACTCGCTTATCATCCTGACGATGGAGTGAGATCTCCTCTACCGTGCCGGGGATACGTGCGGATCTCCGGCCTCGATCCGTCAAGATGAGAGGGGTTAGAGGAGTAGCGTGAGGATGGTGCACGCCACGACCGGTATGATGAGGTTGTCGTCCACCGGGCTCAGGAGTTCGGCAAGCCCCGCGACCGTGGCGGTCACGAGGGCGGCCGGTGGGGGGACGAGGAGGCAGAGGGCGGCTGCCGTCGTCACGATGCCGATGAACGCGCCCTCGAGGGATTTGCGGTTATAGATCCGGGTCTTTCCAAACCGGATGCCAGCGATGGTTGCTACGCTGTCGAGGAACGAGAGGACCACAAGCCCTGCGAAGACGACTTCTTTCTCGAAGAAGATGAGGCAGAAGAGGGCCCCGAGTGCAAAGAAGAGCGCGCCCTTGCCGGGGGCGGCGTCTCGCCGCTCCAGGGTCTCAAGGATCGGGGAGATGACCGGAATGGTGTAGCCCCGGGTGACGGCGTCAGAGAGGAGGAATCCCACGAAGAGCGCGAGCATGAGGATGGATATGGTGATGTCGCGGTTGAATGCAAGGACAAACCCTGCGATTCCAAGGCCGAATATGAGGTGGGTGACCTGCCGGAGCGACTCGTTCATTGTACCAGGAGTTTGGTGTGAGTACGGTGAACTACCCCGCGCTTGCGGGCGGGGCTTCCTGCTTCATTCTCCTCCCCATCGGGAGCGAGTCCACAGGCCCTTCGGCGCGTTCCACGCCTGATACCCCGACAAGATTTTGATCTTGCAGGGCGAACTTCTTGATATTG
>JAAZOW010000345.1 GCA_012797575.1 Methanomicrobiales archaeon
CCCTGATGCTGAGATACGCGAGATGGATGCCGCGGAACCGAGCCTGACCCCCCCGGATTCCCGGTTAGTCCAGACGATCTGCCGCGAAGTGGAGCGAGTCTACGGGAGGGCGGTGCCACTCGTCCAGTGGGCGGCAAGCGATGCTAAATACCTCCGCGCAGCGGGTTTTGATGCTGTGGAGTACGGGCCCGGGGAGCTCCCAACGCTACACGGGGTGGATGAGCGGGTCTCCGTGGAGCAGCTTGAGAGAGCAGTGGATGTGTACCGGGGAGTGATCAGGAAGTATTCAGGGTGAGGGGGGAGACGATTCCCACCCAGTTCCAGTATTCGTAGAGCGCTCGCGATCAGATTTCTCAGATTTTTTTCCACGTATAGTGCCTGTTTACCCCATAGTTCCAGGCAAACGCAACGAGTATCCCCGCAAGGTTTGCAACAAGGTAGTAGACCCCGGCGATGTCTGAGAGGAAGAAGAGGACAACCACATTAACGAGGAGTCCACCCATCGAGACCGCCTGGAATGACAAAAAGCGTGGAGTCTTCCGTTCAAACCGGAGGTTATCCGTGGCCCCGAATGTCCAGGTGTCATTCCAGATGAAGTTGTTTACGATCGAGACCTCGATCGCGATCGCAGCGGAGATGAGGTAGTAGAGGCCGGCAAACTCGGTCAGGGCATAGAGGAGGCCCATGTTGACGAAGATCCCAGAGATCCCGACGAGCCCGAACCGGCCGATCTTCTTCCACTCATCCCAGACCGACCCGGCACGGTGCATGGCCGAGAAGTAGGTGATATCAGCACACTGCCTGAGGTAATCGGTCATGGTATCCAACCTCAGTTTGCTCTCTCCCTCCTCGCGGTCCCTGAAGACGAAGGGGATCTCGACGAACGAGCGCCATCGTCCCTTCCCGAGGACCTCCATCAGGATCTTGTAGCCTCGCGGCGCAAGAGGAGCACCGGCAACGACCTCACGCCGAACGGCGAAGAACCCGCTCACGGGATCGGTGACCTCCGGAAAGAGAATGCGCCCGAACGCAGTGGCTCCAAGCGATATGACTCTTCGTTTGAGCGGCCACTGTTCGATATCTCCGCCCTCCGTATACCTGCTCCCGATGGCGATATCGGCACCATCACGTATCGCTTCGTAGAATCTTGGGATGAGCTCAGGTGGATGCGAGAAGTCGGCGTCGATGACCTGGAAGATGTCTGAGCGCGCCACCCCGAATCCCTCAACAACAGACTGGGAAAGGCCGTGGTCTTCAGTTCGCACGATGATGCGCACGTTGTCATTCTGGTCTGCGATCTCCTGCACGATAGGAATCGTGCGATCTTTCGAGGAGTCATCAACCACCAGGATCTCACCATGGATACCGTTGTGTTGGAAGACTTTGTTGACCGCTTCGATGATTGCAGCGATATTTTCCTCCTCATTGAAGGTTGGGATGATCACCGCTAGATCGTAGGTATCCACCAAGTGTCACCTCCCCCTAACCTGACGCAAAGAGATAGATCCCCATGTGCTGCCCGGCAAACATCGCATTCCCATCAAGCCACTCCAGAGCATCCCCAGTGGGGTCCACGGCGAGGATGTCGGCGGTCACCACGTAGAATGCACGCCGGTCTGGATACTGTTCCCGGATCATATCAAGATCACTCCCGGTATTCGCTCCAAGTTTGAGGGTCCCGTCGGTTGCGTTATCGTAGTAGTAGTCGAGTGGTTGCGCCATGTACGGCGGCAGTACGACGATCAGGTCTCCCTCTCCGGTCACCCCGCTGAGTTCGGCGGAGAACCCCCGCCAGTCGTTCTTCTGAGGTGTCGTGTAGTATGTCATAAGGAAAGGCGTGCTGATGAGGAATACCACAGCAATAGCGACATAGACCACCCTCCTGTCCTGGGTGAGGGGGGAGAGCGCAGTATACGACGATGCGATACCGATGAAGTAGATCGGGAGGAGGTAGATGAGGTAGCGCGGGATCATCGGCATTCGGGAGGAGAGGATGATGCTTGCCACGAGTGGGAGGACCATCATGGAGATGAGGAGAAGCGCCCCGTTCCTGTTCTCGCGCCAGGCATAGGCGGTGCCGAGCAGAAAGAGAATGACGAAGAGGATGAGGGTGAGACTGCTGAACCCCGATACCTGGTAGAGGGTCTGGTAGATGACATCAAGGCCCTGGATGCCAAACGTCGGGGCAGACGAAGTCCGCACGAGAAAGAGGTTGATCGTCACAATGAGCAG
>JAAZOW010000033.1 GCA_012797575.1 Methanomicrobiales archaeon
CCTCGCGATGCCGTTCATCCTTCTCGGCGTCTATATCCGCTACGGCAGGGAGAAGGAGTTCACGGTACCCAGGTACTTGAGCTTCACCCCGAACACCGATCTCAAACCCTGGCAGGTGAACCTCCTCTTCAAGGGCGACGCCCTCGAATTCGACGATAATGGGTTCTATGCGACGGTGCTCGACCTCCACCGTCAGGGAAAGATCGTGGTGACCGAGAAGCCCGATGGTGGGGTCACAGTCAGGATCGTATCGGGAAAGTCACAGGATGGCTACGAGCAACGGGTGCTCAACTTCCTCTCCAACATCGCCGACGATGGCGTCGTGGATACTGCTGAGCTCGCATCCTTTGCCAAGACCGCCCGGCGGAGCCCCGGGTACCAGCACCGGATCCAGCAGTACCAGCAATCGCTCGCCGCCTTGACCCGAAGCGTGGACACCACGCTCTCCCGGCAATACATCGAGGACGGGCGGGAGACCATCCTCCCGCTCATCTTCTTCGGCGCCATCCCCTGCGGACTCTCCATCCTGACGTTCATCTTCGCACCGGGCGCGGCCGATCTCCTGATTCCAGCCGGTATCCTCTCCTTCATCGTCGCGGTCCAGGTCGGGATAGCAGCCCTCTTCCCTTCGACACTCTTCGGCATCTGGAAGGACGATCACTACAAGGAGAAGCTCGAGTGGGACGCATTTGCCTATTTCCTCTCAGACCTTGCCCTTATCCGGCAGTACTCCCCGGCCGACCTCTCAATGTGGGGGGAGTGGCTGGTCTACGGGACCGCGCTCGGCCTTGGCGATCGGGTCGAGGCGGCGATGAAGAATCTGAATATCAGCCTCCCGGACGTCGGGGTGCCGCTCTACTCGAATATGCCGGTGATCTTTGCTCCCATCATCCTCTACTCCCCGCCATCCTCAGGCGGGGGTGGAGGCCTTGGCGGTGGCGGCGGTGGATCCTTCGGCGGGGGCGGGGGCTTTGGTGGCGGCGGTGTCGGGGGACGGTAGAACTTTTTTTGCACACCTGCCACAGCCGCTGATCACGGAACGGTGCCTGAAAACAGAGGAGGGCAGGACCCAGAATCAGGGCTTGTTCGCACCACAAGGACTGTGCTACCGAGCCGGCCGGCCCGGTGCGTCACTACAGCCACTCGTCCCGGAAGGCTCCCCAGACATCGACATCCTCCAGGACACCCCATCTTCTGATCCGCTTTCGAAGTCGACCCTCATAGACCATCCTGCACCTCTCCATCACCCGGCCTGAGGCCGGGTTGCGTGAGAAGTGTATGCCATAGATCCGGTGCAGTCCCAGAGACGAAAAGCCGTACTCGATCACCGCTAAAGTGGCCTCGGTGGCATACCCCTGGCCCCAGTAGGGCTTCCCTATCCAGAACCCGAGCTCGCCGCAGGCAAGATCGTCATCGATCCTCAGGCGGATACTGCCGATCAGGTTGCTCTCCGGAGCAAGCGTTATGGCGAATGCTGCGGCATTCCCGTCCTCGACGCCTCTGCGAAGCGAGGCGATCCATATCTCGGCCAGTCCATCGGGGTACGGGTAGGGAAGAAGGGTCGCCGCGGCTATGGCATAGTCACCGGCGAGCCGCTGCACCTCGGGGGCGTCCGCGAGGTCAAACAGCCGCAGGATCAGGCGATCGGTCATAAGGGTGGGCTGCCTCTCCATGGGTGAGATCGTATCTCCAGCGCTGGACCGGGTATAAATCCTTCCGGCATCCGGGAAAGATCGGCAGGAAGACTCGACCCCCACGATCTGCACGAAGGCCACCTTCATATACCTTGAGGCTACCTTCACCAGAATTGAGCGGCGTGAAGATGATTGCAACCATCCAGAAGACCTGATCTGGAACAAATACCCGGGGTACTCACTACACTTACAAATTAGCAACCTTTATTAATTTTTGTTCAGTATTCCATCATACATGATCAAAGTCGCAGTCAATGGCTATGGCACCATCGGCAAACGGGTCGCTGATGCGGTCGCCGCACAGCCTGATATGGAGGTCGTCGGGGTCTCAAAGACGAGCGTCTCTGCCGAAGCGTACGTCGCAAATGAGCGTGGGTATCCCCTTTACATAGCAGATCTCGCAAATAAACCAGCGTTTGATGCGGCAGGCATCAAGGTCGCAGGCGACGTAGATGCTATGTTGAAGATTGCCGATATCATAGTAGACGCCACCCCCGGCGGTGTCGGGGCGAAGAACAAATCGATCTACGAAAGCCTCGGGAAGAAGGCTATTTTTCAGGGCGGCGAGAAACACGAAGTCGCCGGACTCTCCTTCAACGCCCACGCGAACTACAAAGACGCCATAGGGAAACAGTTCACCCGGATCGTCTCATGCAACACCACCGGGCTCATCCGCGTCATCCACGCTCTGGATCAGGCCTTCGGCGTCGAGAGGGTCAGAGCGGTGATGATCAGGCGCGGAGCCGATCCCAGTGACGTCAAGCGGGGACCAGTCGATGCGATCGTCCTCAACCCGGCCACCATCCCGAGCCACCACGGCCCTGACGTTCTGACCGTCCTCCCGCACATCAACATCGTCACCCTCGCTATGATCGTCCCGACGACGTTTATGCACATGCACTCGATCCAGATGGATCTCAAGAAGGAGGCCACCCGCGAGGCGGTGCTGAAGGTCTTCGAGGACCACAGCCGCATCGGGATCGTCCGCAAGGATACCGGGATCAAGAGCAACGCCCAGCTCAGGGAGTACACTCAGGACCTCGGCCGGCCCAGAACAGACCTCTGGGAGAACGGCATCTTCGAGGAATCGGTCTCGGTGCTCAACGGAAAGGAATTTTACTGTTTCCAGGCCATCCACCAGGAGGCCGATGTCGTCCCCGAAAACATAGACTGTATCCGGGCCATGATGGAGACGGTGAAGGATCCTGAAGAGTCCATCCAGATGACCAACAAGGCGCTCGGTTTCGTCGCCATCGGGTGAGGAATACCCTGACCGGAGAAGAAGAAGGATTAACTCTCCAAAAAACCCATTCTTTTCAATGGATCCTTACGAACAGGTGACACGAAATACCGTGGAGGTTGTCACTGACCAGGAACTGCGTGCGCTCATCGACTCCCCCGTCAAGCGGGTCTACACCGGCTACGAACCGAGCGGGGAGATCCACCTCGGCCATATGGTGACCGTGAACAAGCTGATAGATATGCAGAGGGCAGGGTTTGAGGTGACCGTGCTCATCGCCGACCTCCACGCATTCCTGAACCGGAAAGGGACCATGGAGGAGATTCAGGAGACCGCCATATACAACCAGCGGTGCTTCGAGGGGCTCGGGCTTGTTGGCGCAAAGTATGTCCTCGGCTCGGATGTGCAGCTCACACCGGAGTATGAGCTCTCTGTCCTGAGACTCTCCCAGGCGATAACCCTCAACCGGGCGAGGAGGAGCATGGATGAGGTCGGGCGGCAGATGGAGAACCCCACGGTCTCCCAGATGGTCTACCCGATCATGCAGATAGTCGATATAGCGACCCTCGAGGTGGACGCCGCCCTCGGCGGGATCGACCAGCGAAAGATCCATATGCTCGCACGGGAACATCTCCCCTCAATCGGGTACCGGGCACCGGTCTGCATCCACACGCCGATCGTGAGCGGTCTTGACGGGCAGAAGATGTCATCATCGGCAGGAAACGTCATATCGGTCGCTGATTCAGGTGAAGATATCAGGCAGAAGGTGAAGAAGGCATTCTGCCCACCCGCAGTCGAGAATAACCCGGTGCTCCAGATCTTGCAGTACCACGTATTCCCACGGACCGGGCCGGTCACCATTCACCGACCTGCGAAGTTCGGTGGAGATCGGGAATTTACCACATACGAGGACCTCGAACGGGCCTATGCCGTCGGTGAGATCCATCCGCTGGACCTCAAGACCGCTACCGCCGAGTACCTCATCGATATCCTCGCTCCCGTACACGACTACGTCTGCAACAGGTGATCCAGCCGTGAGCCGCAGAGATGATGAATACGAGCGATTTGATCGCGAGATTGAGGCGATGGGCGTCCGAATAAAGGACGCTGACCAGGTGAAGGTGCGCGATGACGTCTTTGATGAGGTCACCCTCATGGCCCTCTACAGGCTTGTCCACAGGAAACAGATCTCAGTCATCGGCGGGCCGGTCAGCACCGGAAAAGAAGCGAACATCATCTACGGCGAACACGACAACCGGGGGATCGCCATCAAGATATACCGCATCCAGACCGCGAACTTCAAGGCGATGACGGAGTACCTGGCAGGAGACCGGAGGTTTGCGAGCATCCGGGGATCGCGCAGAGGCATCATATTTGCCTGGACAAAGAAGGAGTACAGCAACCTCTCCCGGGCACACGATATCGGGCTCCCGGTCCCTGAGCCTCTGGCCTTCGACCGGAACATACTCCTGATGGAGTTTCTCGGCGAGGAAGAAGCCCCGTATCCCCAGCTCCGCCTCGCAGAGGTGGATGATTACGAGGCGACATACCGGGAGATCCTTGATTGTACGAGACGGCTCTACCAGGATGCACGCCTGGTCCATGCCGATCTCTCCGAATACAATATCCTCTATCACGAGAAACCATACCTGATCGATATGGGGCAGGCGGTCACCCTGGACCATCCACGGGCGCTCACGTTTCTGCTCCGCGATATAAGGAACATCAACAGATATTTCTCCCGCTACTGTGATGTGCAGGATGAGCAGGAGATCATGAGGGCTATCACCGGTATCAAGCGCCGGGAACCCTGAAGGCTGGGAGAAGGACGTAACCATGACCAGACAGGAGATAAAAGTCTCAACGACCAGGATCGGCGTACTCATCGGGAAGGGCGGATCCACAAAGCGCGAGATCGAGGAGAAAGCTGGGATTACACTCTCAATCGACAGCGAGGAGGGGACCGTGGTGATCGAGGGGGACGACCCCATCGCCGTCATGACGGCAACGAACGTCGTCCAGGCGATCAACCGGGGATTCTCTCCGGAACGCGCGTTTCGATTGATCGATGACGAGGATATGACGCTGGACGTGATCGACCTGACCGATCTTGCGGGCACGACCCGGCATCTTGAGCGGCTCCGGGGCCGGATCATCGGCAAGGCGGGGAGTTCGCGCGCCCAGCTCGAGGATATGACCAGTACGGCGATCTCAGTCTTCGGAAAGACGGTCGCGATCATAGGCCTCCCGGGTCAGAACGAGACCGCGAGGAAGGCGGTGGAGATGCTTGTCCAGGGCGTACCCCACGAAAACGTCTATGCATTCCTTGATCGGAAGAAGAAGGAAGCACAACGAGAAATTCTGGAATACTACTCGTGAAGGAGTGTAGATGGAGATAGCCGATCTATCGATCCCGGCAGGTCTGACTCGTAGCTACATAGAACGCGGTATCACGAGACTCTACCCGCCGCAGGCCGCCTGCATCGAGGCAGGAATCCTCGAGGGGAAGAACCTCCTCATCGCCATCCCGACAGCGAGCGGCAAGACCCTGGTCGCCGAGATGGCCATGCACCATCAGGTGGAGGGGGGAGGCAAATGCCTCTACATCGTTCCTCTGCGGGCGCTCGCAAGCGAGAAATTCGGAGAGTTCTCAGGGAAGGGGCTCCGCGTCGGTATGGCCACCGGCGACCTCGATCGGAGGGATGACTACCTCGGGAGAAACGATGTCATCGTTGCGACGAGCGAGAAGGTGGATTCGCTCCTGCGGAACCGAGCGCCGTGGCTTGGAGAGATCACCCTGCTGGTCCTCGATGAGGTCCATCTCATCGACGATCCCTCCCGGGGGGCGACCATCGAGATGGTGATAGCAAAACTCCGGCATAAGAACCCGGGTATGCAGATCATCGCCCTCTC
>JAAZOW010000123.1 GCA_012797575.1 Methanomicrobiales archaeon
CTCACCGGTCGGAGTCGTCGATATCGTGACGACGACGACCCACAAGACCCTGCGGGGCCCCCGTGGTGGCGCCATCATGTGTAGCAAAGAAGACGCACCGGCGATCGACAAATCCATCTTCCCGGGTATGCAGGGCGGTCCACTGATGCACATCATCACCGCAAAGGCGGTCTGCTTCAAGGAGGCGCTGACCCCCCAGTACAAGGATTACTGCGGCCAGATCGTTAAGAACGCGCGCACCGTAGCAAAGGTCCTTGCAGAGGAAGGGCTCGACCTCGTCTCCGGGGGCACCGACAACCACCTGATCCTGCTCGATCTCACCGGAGTCTCTATGGATGGGCAGCACCTCACTGGGCTTGCGGCCGAGACGGCGCTCGGTGAGGCAGGCATCACCGTGAACAAAAACACCATCCCCCGAGAGCAGCTCAGCCCCTTCGTGACGAGCGGGCTTCGCATCGGCACCCCCGCGGTCACCTCCCGTGGCATGAAAGAGGCGGAGATGGAGCAGATTGGGTACTGGATCGCAGAGGTCGTAAAGGATATCGCCAGGGACCAGACCTCGAAGAAAGCGATCAATGAAGTGAGAGAAGAAGTTATTGCTCTTGCGAGTAAGTATCCTCTCTACCCAGAAATAGCATGATACTCGACGGTAAAGCGGTCTCAGAGAAGAGACTTGAGCTCCTCAAGGAGCAGATAGAGGAGTCCGGGCTCTACCCGCGCCTTGCTACGATCATCGTGGGCGAGGACCCGGCATCAAAACTCTACGTCCGCATGAAACATCGGGCATGTGAGCGAGTCGGGATCGGGTCCATCGCAATCGAGCTCCCGGAGGACGCCTCCACGAAACAGGTGCTCGAGGCGGTCCGCCGCCTCAACAACGATCCCGACATCAACGGCATCCTGGTCCAGCTCCCCCTGCCGCCGCAGGTGGAGACCGGTAGCGTCATCAATGCGATCGCGCCCGAGAAGGATGTGGATGGATTTCACCCCTGCAACCTCGGGAGGCTCCTCGCCGGAGATCCGATCTTTGCCCCCTGCACGCCGCAGGGGATCATGACGATCCTCGAAGAGTACCGGATCCCGATCCAGGGGCAACAGGCGGTCGTCGTCGGCCGGAGCATCGATGTCGGGAGGCCCATGGCCATCCTGCTCCTCAATGCCGATGCGACCGTCACCATCTGCCACTCAAAGACACGGGATCTCGAGGATGAGATGAGAGGCGCCGACATCCTCGTGAGCGCGGTTGGAAGGCTGGGTTTTGTCAGACCGGATATGGTGAAGGCCGGAGCGACGGTCATCGATGTCGGGATAAACTACGATGAAGAGGGCAAACTCCACGGCGATGTCGACTTTGAGGCTGTGCGCGAGCGCGCGGGAGCAATAACCCCGGTCCCCGGCGGCGTCGGTCCCATGACGATCGCGATGCTGATGGAGAACACCTTCCGGGCGGCCAGGCTTGCGGCATGCTACAACAACACTGTTCTGTAGGAGGCCTCAAGATCGGCGGCGGCGCGCCGGTCCGCCTGGTGGGCGTCATCAACTCCAGCCCCGAGTCGTTCTACCGGGGCTCCTTCACCCCGGCAGGAGGAGTATACGACCGTGCCCTTGCCATGCAGGAGTGGGGAGCGGATATGATCGATATCGGTGCGCGGAGCACGGCCCCGGGCTCAGGCCCCATAACCATCGCCGAGGAAGTAGAGCGGGTGGACGCTGCACTCAGAGAGCTTGACGGCACCGGGATCATCACATCGGTGGATACACGTCACCCGGAGGTGCTCGAGGCCTGCCTCCGCCACGACATCCACGCGGTAAACGACATCTCCGGGCTCGCCGATGAGCGCTACGCGCGGGTGGTCGCGGACTCGGGTCTGCCGGTCTTTGTCATGGCGAGCTTCAGGAGGCCGGGCGACGCCGTCGGACTTACCGAGACACTTGCCGCGCTTGAGACGGTCGTGGCACGTTGTACCCGCCTCGGTATCGACGAGTACATCCTTGACCCCGCCATCGGGAGATGGGTCCCGGAGCGGACGAGCGAGGATGACTGGAACCTCTGCCGGAACTTCGAAGTGTTCTCCACCTTCGGTCGGCCGGTGCTCGCTGCAGTCTCCCGAAAGACCTTCATAGGCGACCTGCTCGGAAAGGAGCCGGAAGGGCGTCTTGCAGGAACCCTTGCGCTCACGATGGATCTGGTCAGGCGGGGAGCAGATGCGGTCAGGTGCCACGACGTCGCGGAGACCGCCGACCTGCTCAGGGTCTACGAGAAGCTTGAGGGGGAGGCATGACCGGTCTAGCGTACTCAGTATACGGCCTTGCGACCCCCCTGATCCAGCCCGGGGACGACATGACGGCGTATATCCTTGCGGCCGTCGAGCGCTCGGGGTGCCGGGGGTTGCAGGCGGGGGATGTCGTAGTCATCGCGGAATCTGCTCTTGCCACCGCCGAGGGACGGGTCACAAGGCTTGAAGATGTCGAGCCGGGAGCCGAGGCGCTCCGGCTCGCCAGGGAGTACCAGATGGATCCGCGTCTGGTCGAGGTGGTGCTCCAGGAGAGCGATCAGGTCGTCGGGGGGATCCCCGGGTTCCTGCTCTGCATGAAAAACGGGACGCTCCTCCCGAACGCCGGGATCGACGCTTCCAACACCCCGGAAGGCACCGTGATCCTGCTGCCGGCCGATCCGGATGCATCCGCCGCGCGGATACGCGCCGGGATTGCCGGGCGGACGGGGGCGGATGTCGGCGTCGTCATCATCGATTCCCGGACCCACGCGATGCGGCTCGGGTGCTGCGGAGTCGCCATCGGGTGCGCGGGCATCCCCTCGGTGATCGACGAGCGCGGGAGATCGGACCTCTTCGGCCGCAAGCTCGAGGTCACCAAGCGGGCGGTGGCTGACTGCATCGCATCGGCCGCTGAACTGGTGATGGGGGAGGCGGATGAATGCGTCCCCGCAGTCGTCGTCCGGGGGGTTGGCCTCCCCGTCGGCGACTACGCAGGGATCGATACCATCGATGCTTCAGAGTGCCTCTTCATGGGCGTCGCGCTGCACGCCGACCCGTCCCTTCTCATCGATGGCGAGGGCGAATCCTGACTTCTCCAGGAACTCCCTGCTCTTTCGCCCTCTCCCGTGGATCAGGATCTCGACAAGATCCTCTTTCTCGTCGATATCGGTCGACATCCGGAACGAGTCGATCACGTCGGCCGATAAGCCGCACTCCTCTGCAATCGCTATATGATCGAGGAAGCTTGCGCCATAGAAGTCGGCGTAGAAACATCCGGGCTCCTTCAGGAAGATAGCGTTCGTCCCGCCGCCGCGACCCGGCACGATGGCCATATCCTTCTCAGTGCGGATCAGTCGCTGGATATCCCCGGCGGTCACCAGGGGGAGATCGGCCATGATGATGAGCGCTGAACAGTGGAACTGCGCAAGCGCCCAGTTGATCGCTTCGTTGAGGGGTTCTTTCCTGACGGCGATGAGTGCGTCTGCATGCTTGAAGGGATGGGTGCAGAGCAGGGTGGCGCTGCACCCCGACTTCAGCACAGAGCCTATCACGTCTTCGAGCATCGTCCGTGCAAACGCTTCCCGTTCCTCCTGGCTGAGGATGCAGGCAAGGCGCGTCTTTGGGTTTACGGGCTTAAAGGGGATAAGCGCGTGAAAATACATCGTAAAACGGTTGTCGGGGTAGCATCAAAAAGGCATCGCTGGATGCCACGCGCAGGATCCCTACCTCGGGGTTATCTGGCGTTCCGGATCGCGTCGCCATCCTTACCTTCAAGTGGAGGGATGGAGACATACTATTCATGCGCCAGTGCGTGATCACCTATTCAAAGAACGCATTCCTCCCTCTGACGACAGTCTGCGCAAACCACTGCGGGTACTGCTGTTTCCGGACCCCGGTACAGGAAGGATGCATCATGCCTCCCGATGAGGCGCTCCGGACCATGGAGGTGAGTGCGGAGCTCGGTTGCACCGAGGCGCTCTTCACCTTCGGGGAGCGTCCTGGTGCGATACCCGGGTTTACCACCATGCTCGAGCGGATCGGGTATACCGATATACTCGACTACCTCTACGACCTCTCCCTCGAGGCCATACGGCTCGGGCTCCTGCCGCACACCAACGTCGGTATCCTCACCTACGAGGAACTCGACAGACTCCGGGAGGTGAACGCGAGCATGGGGCTGATGCTCGAGACGACCGCGGAGGTCGCCGCGCACAGGCACTCCCCCGGAAAGGATCCGGCCGTAAGAATCGATATGATCGAGAACGCTGGCAGGTTATCGATACCGTTTACAACCGGCATCCTGGTCGGGATCGGCGAGACGATGGAGGACCGGGAGGAGTCTTTCCAGGTCATCCGGGATATCCATAGGCGATTCGGCCATATCCAGGAGGTCATCGTCCAGAACTTCCGCCCAAAGCCCGGAACGCCGATGGAACATGCACCGACCCCCGAGACGAGCGAGCTCTGTGCGACGATCACCCTCGCCCGGGAGATCCTCCCGCCCGATGTTGTGGTGCAGATACCGCCGAACCTCGCCGACGCATCCCACCTGATCCGGTGCGGTGTAAGCGACCTCGGCGGGGTCTCTCCCCTCACCATCGACTACGTCAACCCCGAGCGCCCCTGGCCGGAGATCGAGGAGTTGAAGCGGGTGGTCGGTGACGCCGAGCTCCGGGAACGGCTCTGCATCTACCCACAGTTCATCGAGAAGGGTTGGTACTCCCCTCTCCTCAAACCCCTGATCAGGCGGCTTTCAGAGAGGGTTTGCGCGCCGGGGGAGGGAGCATAACCTCATCACCGATCCCGATCAACATACAGGAGGTTTGACCATGAGACCGATTGATCTCCTCTACGCGGGAAAGGCCAAGTCCGTCTATCGCACCGATGATCCGGATGTCTATATCGTGAAGTTCCGGGACGACATCACGGCATTTGATGGCGAAAAAAAGGATACCCTGGGCGGTAAGGGAAGGTACAACGCAGAAGTCTCCTCCTTCCTCTTTGATTATCTGGAGGGGCACGGGATCGCGACACATTACATCAAGACCCTTGAACCAGCCACGATCGCGGTGCGGAGGCTTGAGATGTTCCCTCTCGAGGTGATCGTAAGGAACATCGCGGCTGGATCCCTTGTGCGCAGCTACCCCTTCTGTGAAGGGGACCTGCTCGATCCGCCGGTGATCATCATCGACTACAAGAGCGACGCCCTCCACGATCCGATGCTCAACGATGACCTGATCTACGCTCTGGAGCTTGCCACGCCCGAGGAGCTCGACCAGATCAAGGCTATGGCACTCGCGATAAATGAGGTCCTCCAGGAGTATCTTGATGAGCGCGACATCATCTTAGTCGACTTCAAGCTCGAGTTCGGTCACCATGACGGGGAGATCGTCGTCGGCGACGAGATCAGCATGGACTCGATGCGGCTCTGGGATAAGGAGACCGGAGCATCTCTCGATAAGGATGTCTACCGCTTCGATAAAGGGGATGTTCTGGAGACCTACGCCAGCGTCGCCGAGAGGATATTCTCCCCGCCCCGGAGGGGGACTTTGAGTTGAGAGGGCACCAAAATCTTTAATTTTACGGCTACTCATAGGAAAGATAACAGGCGTCGGAGACACGCGATAGGAGGTATGGTATGACTGAGGAAGGAGTTGAAGAGATGCGTACCAAGGCACGAGAGTACGCGAAGAAGAAAGGCTATGTGTTAAACGTCAATGATAAACAGCTCTCGGTGGTCCTCCGTGGGCTTGCCCGGAATCTGGAGCGGTTCGGGGCAGCGTACTGCCCCTGCAGGCTCCGGAGCGGGGACCCAGAGAAGGATAAGATCATCATCTGTCCCTGCATCTACCACGAGGAGGAGATCGAGGAGCAGGGTATGTGCCACTGCAGGCTGTTTTTCAAGAAGAAATCTGAGTGACACACCGATCTTCGTCAGCGTCTCCGGGGAGATGTCCCGAGTATATGAGCCCTGGTGCTCTTTATTTCAGAGGATCTACCTGCCTCGCCGCCGGCTGATCCTGCCACGCACGAGGATATCGTAGACCGCATAGAACCCGACCAGCACCGCGAAGATGTAGCCCACGACCGCAAGGGTTGCGACGTAGCCGGGGATCGGGAAATCGGTTGCCCTGAGGATGAGGGATGAGCCCACGACGATCGCAGCGACCACCAATCCGACGATGAGCTTGTCGCTCGTCCGGTCGACGACACCGACGATCTTTGCGAGATCGGTCTCCTCCAGTTCTATCGTGATGGTCCCCTCCGAGAGGGCCTTTAAGGTATCGTTTACGTTTCCGGGGATTGCAAGCAGTCCTTCAGCCGCATCCACGAACGACCGCACCGTACCCGCTATAGCCTGGGGGGAAGACCGTTGCTGTGCCATGATTCGGACCAGGTACGGTCTGATCTTCCGGTCGAAGTTGAATGTGGGGTCGAGCATATCGCCGATATCCATCACCATGATGATGACCTTCAGCATCAGCATCAGACTGGATGGGACCTTGATGTGGTAACGCCGGAGGGTATCGGTAAGACCCTGGATCGTTGCCGCGAGGTTCACCCGCCCAAGCCGTGCTTCCCGGTAATCCAGCAGGATCAGGTAGATCTCGTCCTTCACGGAGTCGAGGTCTGCCGGGTTGATATGCACATCGAGCCTCTCGAGCGCCGCGATGACGCCTACGACATCCATCATGGTCATGGCAAGGAGAAGGTTGGCAAAGGCATGCCGCCGCTCCGGGCGGAGGATCCCGACGATGCCGTAATCGAGGAATGCTATCTCTCCCTGCCTGGTGACCAGGAGGTTTCCGGGATGGGGATCGCCATGGAAGAGGCCGTCTATGAAGATCTGCTGGACGTAGGCTGAAAACCCGAGGGCGGCGATATCCTCCGTAAAGAGACCGAATGCCCGGATGGCCTCCACGTCATCGATCCGCACCCCTTCGATGTAGTCCATGGCAAGCAGATGGGTGCCGGAGATCTCCCAATGGATCTGCGGGATCTTTATGCCCGGTATATTGCGCATGTTTCTCCTGAAGCGATCCGCGTTCGTTCCGTCCTGGACGAAGTCCAGTTCGCGCCGGATCAGGGTAGAGAACTCATCCACCATGCCCTGCAGGTTGTATACCCGCAGATCCGGGAAGAGCGACTCGATCTGGCGTGCAAGTGAATGGAGGATCAGGATATCGGTCTCGATGAGGTCGACGATCCCCGGGCGCTGGACCTTGAGGGCGACGACCTCGCCTTCCCGCGTCACCGCACGGTGCACCTGCGAGAGGGATGCGGCCGCGATCGGCTCTTCTTCAATGATGTCGAAGCACTCCTCCAGATTCGGGCAGTAACGCATGATCACGGGCCTGATCTCCTCGAACGGGAGTGGGTCGACCTGGTCCTGGAGCCGCTGGAGTTCTGTGATGAGGTCGGGCGGAAGGAGTTCCCGGCGGGTGCTCATGATCTGGCCGAACTTGATGTAGGCAGGTCCCAGTTCTTCGATGGCAAGTCGGATCCGCTCATACACTGACCGTTGCTCGTCAGCGGGCTTCGGGGCCCTCCGCAACCGCCGGAGCCAGGGGAAGGCCTCCTCGACCAGGATGCCAAAGCCATACTTCACCAGCACATCCGCAATCTGCCGGTAGCGCTGGAGCCGGGTGACCATCGGCGATGAATTGTGCTACTTGTACTTAAGGGGTGGGGCCTTCCTAGTGCTCGTTGTCATCTTTCATTCGAGAGATCCTCAGGGGTGTTTTTGACCCTCCTCGCGCCCTTTACCGTCATATTGAAGGCAGGCAGGGGAGGGCCTGAAGAACGAGCTGGCGCGTGGGTTTCCTCTCCCGGATACGGTTTTCCTCGGGTATCGCCACGACTGCCCCCGCCCCCGGGGGCGGGGGAGGAGGCCAGAGGCCGGGAGGGGTGGGGGATGCCGGCATACTGAAGCCAGACAGGTGAGGGGGAGATCTCACAAAGCCAGGCTACTACCCACATTTCGTGTGATTGGTGGTGTTCCATCCCGTCAAAATCTTTGAAGATGCGGTGACATGATGCATTACCTAGTGCTCTTAGAGGATTAAGAGACATGATGCACTAGCACGCCGTCAGGAACTGGTGTGGTTGTCACCTTTTTCCGGAAAAGGCTATCCTGTGGGCGGAAAGTCAGATAAGGTCTGTTAACTTGGAATCGATGTATCGAGCGATCATTTTTGTCTCACCGCCGCAACCTGAGGTCCCGGTGCACCCGCGAACTGCCCCACACAGCCGGGCGGATACGTCCCTGCCAGTATGAGACTCCAGGGAGCCTTATCGATGATTCAGCGCCAATTTGAAGAGAGACCACGCTGGCCCCCGGAGGCTAAGTATATATGAAATCATCAAGATCGATGTCGGGA
>JAAZOW010000133.1 GCA_012797575.1 Methanomicrobiales archaeon
AGTATGAAGGACGCTCGGGCGGGCATGGGCGAGAACGTCATGCGGGCCATAAAGAGCATGGCAACAAGTATCAAACTCCAAGAAGAACGCCTTAACCAGATCAAGAGTCAATTTTCAGACGTCTTCAGGGTGCGGTGAGTACCCCCCCTCCCGGCCGCTCTTCGGGAGTCTGCGTGATACAGTCGCACGCCGCTTGGCATACCGATCCTCTCACGAGCGGGTGCCGATCGGACGCCGCATCGATCCTGGTTGCCCACCCCGGAGGGTTGCACCCAGGTTGAGTACCTTTCCATGAAGCAGGAGTATCCCCGCTTTCGATCTGCCGGCACCTCGCCCCGCCCGCGCATTCGGAGGTCCTCCCTCTCCCCGGGTAGCGTGGCCTCACGTGAAACTACAAAGAGCGCGACGATAGGTAAAAAACCCTCGAAGATCTCTCGAATGGACGATGACACCGAGCACTAGTAGTAGTCCGTGCGCTCCTGGCGACTGATGTAGACGGTGGCGATGGTCAGAACGAGGATTGCAGCAAGCGTCATACCGATATCGATGGGACTGAGGTGCTCGACCCCGTAGGTCAGCACCCGTCGAACCATCGCCGTGATACCCGCGATCAGGATCGGTGTCACCTGCACCCTACTGGTCCTGAAGTACGCCGTCACCGTCTCCAGGATCTCCACGATGATGATGGTGAGCAGGAGCGCGTGGAGTGCCTGGAGTACGCCCTGTGTCACGTCCGCGGTATGGACGAGCGCCACCATCTGTATGATGACATCGTAGAATGATACGATCGCAAGCAGGGAGAGCGAAACAGCAATAAGCAGATAAATACCCATCGTCACGCCTGACAGCGCTGATGTGACCGTATCAATCCGGTTTTTGGAGGGGGTCATGATACACCAAGAGAAGGATATCAGTACAGAGCAGCCTCTCTCGAATTAAATATGTCGATAGGTCTGTAGACCTCACAGAATTGAAAGGTTTATATTCTTGGGCTGCAACTGATATGATGTACATTGAAGCAAAGTATTTATACTATTCTTGCATTGTAATAATGCTAGATGGCAGTACGCGCGGGGCCTATAGCTCAGTTAGGTAGAGCGCCTGGCTTTTAACCAGGTGGTCGGGGGTTCAAATCCCCTTGGGCCCGTTGCCATGGGCAGTGACTATGGTTTTTGAGAAGGTGATGCATCTGATACAACATTATATCATCGGTGAGGTGTGAGAGCGATGGCCACCTCACTGGATGTACTACAACACGAGATGGTTCCGGACCATCAGATCATGAGCGAAGAAGAGGTGGCGGATCTCCTTGTGACCTACCGCGTCTCTTTGGAGCAATTGCCAAAGATCTATCACGACGATCCTGCAGTACGGGCTATCGGGGCCGATGCCGGGGACGTTATCCGGATCACGCGTGACAGCCGCACGGCGGGCAGGGCCGAAGCGTATCGTCTTGTCGTGAAAAGACCAAAAAAGTAATTTCCAGGCCGGGAGCTGATCCATCTGTTAGAGAGAAGTATTTTATCAAGAGCGTATTTTTCGTGGCAGCATGTAGCACGCCACCAGTTAGAATCCTATAATAATTTCCTTCAACACAACCTCCAGAAGGTCGTTGATGAACAGCGCATCATTGAGACCGACATTGAGAGCCGCGGGAAAGGCAAAGAAGCGGTTTGGGTTGAGCTCGGCAAGATCGAGGTGATGAGTCCCCTTGTTCGTGAAGCGGACGGGTCCCAGTCCGAACTCTTCCCGAGCGAAGCGCGCCTTCGCAACCTCACATACGCAGCACCTATTCAACTTGACATGACGCTTGTCCAGGGCGGCGAGGCACAGGATCCGGTTGTTACCGTCATCGGGCAGTTGCCGGTGATGGTGGGCTCGGCCGCCTGTAACCTCTACGAGATGAGCGACGCCGAGCGGATCGAGCACGGTGAAGACCCTCTCGACCCGGGCGGCTACTTCATCGTCAACGGCACGGAGCGGGTGCTGATGACACTCGAGGATCTCGCCTCAAACAAGATCATGACCGAGTTCACCGAGCGCTACAATGATCGGATCTACGTTGCCAAGGTCTTCTCACAGCACCGGGGCTACCGGGCACTTGTGATCGTCGAGAAGAATCGCAAGAACCTGCTCGAAGTCTCGTTCCCCTCGGTTGCCGGACATCTCCGTTTCGTCGACCTCATGCGGGCGCTGGGGCTCCAGGGCGACCACGACATCGTGGAGGCGGTCTCCACCGACGAAGAGATCCTCACCTTCATGATGCAAAACCTGGAAGAGAGTGAGTGCGACACGGTCGATGAGGGTATCATGTATGTCGGAAAGAAACTCGCCCCGAACCAGACCCGCGACTATCAGCGAAAACGGGCTGAGTTTGTCCTTGACAACTACCTCCTCCCGCACCTGAACTACTTGATGCCGGTTGGGCTAAAAGAGGAAGATTTCGAGTACTATCCGGCTATTGAGAGTGTCCGCCTTGCAAAGGCGCACTTCCTCGGCCGCATGGCTGAGGCTTGCTTCGATCTGGTGCTTGATAGGCGCCGGATCGATGATAAAGACCACTACGCGAACAAACGGTTGAAACTCGCCGGTGACCTGATGGAAGATCTCTTCCGGATCTCACTGAACCGCCTGACGAGAGACGTGAAGTACCAGCTCGAGCGAGCCAGCATGCGCCACCGCGAACTCTCGATCGGCACCGCCGTGCGTGCGGACGTCTTGACTGAGCGGTTGCTGCACCCGCTTGCCACCGGCAACTGGGTGGGCGGTCGCACCGGTGTCTCGCAGCTTCTGGACCGGGTGGACCACATGGCGGTGCTCTCGCACCTCCGGCGCGTGATCTCGCCACTCTCCCGATCGCAGCCTCACTTCGAGGCCCGTGACCTGCACCCCACCCAGTGGGGTCGGATCTGCCCGAGCGAGACCCCTGAAGGTCCGAACTGTGGATTGGTGAAGAATTTCGCCCAGATGGTTGAGATCAGCAAGGGCGTTATGGATGAGGAAGAAGTGAAGAACATTCTGTATGAGATGGGCGTCCTCGCCCTCCGGAGGGAGACCGCATGAGGCGGCAGTCCAGGGTCTTTGCCGACGGGGCCCTGATAGGACTTGTAGACGATCC
>JAAZOW010000314.1 GCA_012797575.1 Methanomicrobiales archaeon
CCCTCAAGGGCCGAGAAGCATCTCTCCACATCCTCAGGCGTAGCATCAAAACCAAACCCCAGGTCCACGATATCCGCCCCGTCGGCGAAGAAGCGCCGCACCTCGTCCTCGAGATCCTCGCGCCTGTGCGCATCCATTATCTCTGCGAGCACCTTCATCCGCGCTCCCCCGCCGATCTTCACACCCCGGACGATGAAGTCCGGTCTCGCCGCCTCTTCTCGGAGCGCTAATCGCCTGAAAGCTTCATCTCGACGCGTATCTTCCAAAAATTCATCGGCAGGGACGGTCCTGGAGAGCCGGATCTCATCGAGCACCGGGAGCACCAGCGGGAGGTCTGCCGCATGTCGTGGCCCCCGGTAGATCGGGATGCCGGTCTTTCGCTCGACATCGGCAAAAGATGCCGTGCACATCCCAGAGACGATCACCGCATCGTAGTCGCTGTCGCGAAGCAGCCTCTCGAGATCACCAGGTGTGAGGAACGATGCGATATCTCCAGTGATCACCACATCGATATCATAGCGATCGCTCACCCGCGCCGCCGCCGCCCTCACGACACCGACCGTTGCCGAACCGGTCGGAAGAAGAATGCGCATACATCCTAATTATTATCCTGCAGATGACAAATATTCTGATCTCATGTTGCGGTGCGATCTGCATATCCATACAAGGTTCTCCAGGGACGGAGAGAGCAGTGTGGAGGAGGTTTTGCACAGAGCGGAGGCGATCGGCCTTGATGCCATAGCGATCACCGACCACGATACCGTTGACGGCGCCCGCTACGCCCTGCAATGCAGCACCACCCTGACCGTGATCCCCGGGATCGAGATATCGACGAAGCAGGGACACCTGATCGCCCTCGGGGTCACGGAACCCCTGCCGGCCGGTCGCGACTTCTTCGAGACCGTCGCGCTTGCCCGGTCCCGGGGCGCCCTCCTGATCCTCCCACACCCCTACCACCGTTGGCGCCATGGTGTCGGGAGGAGGATTGCGACCAGCATCGGAGCCGTGGATGCAGTGGAGGTCTTCAACAGCCGCTACATAACCGGGTCGGCGAACCGAAAGGCTGCGATCGCCGCGCAGAGATACGGAAAGCCGGGGGTTGCCGGGAGCGATGCTCACAACGCCCGCTACATCGGGTTCGGGGTCACGTATGTCGCGGCTGAGCCGGACGTGGACTCCATCCTCTCCGCGATCAGGGAGGGGCGGACGATGATCGGGGGGAAGATGACACCGCTGCGCACCTACACCCGGCAGTCCATCAAAGGCGCTCTCCGCCGCATCCGGCGAACGGTCGATCGATGAAGCTGGCACTCCGCCTCTCGTACTTCGGGGATCGTCTCTTCGGTTCACAGATGCAGCCCGGGCTCCGCACCGTGGAGGGCGAGGTCATCATGGCCTGCAGGCGTCTGGGCCTCTTCGAAGACTGGCGGGAGGCGGGCTTTGCCATGGCTGGCCGCACTGACCGTGGGGTGCACGCCCGGAGCCAGGTCTGCTCATTCTTTACCGATAAGCAGGATCGGGCGATCCGGGCACTGAACCGAGTCCTTCCTGAGGACATCTGGTGCACAGCATGGACGGGGGTGCCGGATGGATTCCACCCGCGATACGATGCCACATCACGGACCTACCGCTACTACTTCATCCCGGTCCCGGGTGACGTCTCCCTCATGCAGGAAGCGGCGGAGGAGTTCATCGGGCAGCACAACTTCTCGCTCTTCGCCCGCACCAGGGACCGTGACCCGGTCCGAGACATACTCAGCGCACGAGTCTTTGAGCATGGACCGTTCGCCGTCTTTGAGGTGACCGGGAGGAGCTTCCTCTGGCATATGGTCAGGGGTATGGCGACCGCGCTTGAGCAGGTGGGGAGGGGTGAGATCAGCGTTGAAGATGTCGTCCGGCTCCTTGCCGGGGCTCCGGGAAGGCGGCTTCCTGCGGCCCCCCCTGAGGGGCTGGTGCTCTGGGATATCGGGTATGAGATCCCCTTTACGCCGCTCCCAATCGATGAGAAGAGCCGCCGGTGCCGGGACGGTCGACGCCACCGCTACCACGTCATGATGGCAGAGATATCTGCGCTCCTTATACCGGAGGACGAGGCACAGAAACGGCCCAAGCAGACCGTTCATGCCGAGCAGACCGCTGATGGATGAGGCAGCAGAGATCCACACAACAGAAAAGCAGATTCCTCCCATCACCACCAACCCAAAAAGATCAGGTTGGAAACGATGGTTCTTCCAAAGAAGGTGCGGCAAACTAAACCTGGTTTTCTGCTCACTCCCATGCACCTCTCTAGTTAAGCGCTACGATCTGGGGTACGCACCCGAGTGGCTCCCTCCTGAAATCACAACCTCCAGACCCCGGATCATCGGGTAATGTGATACGCTCGGCCTTGCCGCCTCATCCGAAACCGTTAACTACCCCTGAGAGGGGACAGAGCCCCGCCTATCAGCTACATTTAATTAATATTACTGTAACGTTAACTTATTAACATTAATAATAACCTATTAATATATCCCGGCACAGTTCCGTTCCAGTACGTCAAGGGGGGAAAGTGGATGTACGACAAGGATCCAGTTCTAGCGAGACTATCCGCTCATTTGGAGGGGTGGTTCATCAAAGAAACGGCTGTGTCAGTGCCACAGCGCCTGAATGCAGGGAACGATAGGTGGCTCAAAGAGCACATATCCTACACGCTTGACCAGGAGAACCCTATATGTGTTTCTGTCTTTCACAGTGAGGTCCAGGGACAGATCAAACCTCTCCAGGTGCCGGCCTCTGGCGAATACCAGCGGATGGTGAACGAAACCGCTGAATCATCCACCACCAGACCGACCCGATCGGGTTATCGGAGGACACTTGCAGCGATTCCCTGTTTTAACGAAGAGATAGCGATCGGTTCCGTCGTCCTGATGGCCAGATCGCACGCCGATGAGGTCCTGGTGATAGATGATGGGTGTACAGACAACACCGCACAGGTGGCCCGGGATGCCGGGGCGACCGTGGTCTCGCATGGAACCCGGATGGGGAAGGGGCGAGGAATAAAGAGCGCCCTTGGATACGCGGTCGAGCACAACTACGACTGCCTGGTCTTCATAGATGGGGACGGTCAGCACAACCCCAATGAGATACCCAACCTGATCGAACCGATCCTCTCAGACGTCGCCGACTTTGTCATCGGATTTCGGACCTTTGACCAGATGCCCGCATATCGGAGATTTGGCCGGGCGGTGCTTGATATCGCCACCAGTAACGGCAGCTCCGTCACTGACTCCCAGTGCGGATTCCGGGCGATGAACAGGAGAGCCATGGAATCGATGCTCACAACCCTGAGAAGGGATGACTTCTCAACCGAGTCCGAGATGCTCCAGATCGCACAGGAAAGGGACCTGCGCATCGGGGAGACTCCTATAAACTGCAAATACGGTAATTTTGATACCTCCACGATGAACCCCGTATCCCATGGGCTGGAGGTGCTCGGATCGATATTCTGGTTCACGGTCGAGAAAAAACCGCTCATGCGCATGGGCCTGCCCGGTCTGGGCGCAATGTTTATCGGAATCTTTCTTCTGCTCCAATACCTCCAGGAGTTCAACGCGACTGGCCTCCTCCCGATCAGGGGATGCATGCTTGCATCGCTCTTCCTGATCCCTGGAGCCATCGCCCTTGTGGTGGGCTTGATACTCGCTCTCGTCGTGAGAGTGCGGGAATGAGGAAGGAGGAACTCAAATTTGCAGCAGAGGAATACCGAATGATTGGACTAATACTCGGCACACGACCCGAGATCGTCAAGATGTCTCCGGTCATCAGGGAGTGCGAGCGAAGAGGTCTTGACTACTTCATACTCCACACCGGGCAGCACTACTCCTACGAGATGGATCGACTCTTCTTTGAAGAGCTCGAGATACCGGACCCCGATTACAACCTCGATGTCGGTTCCGGCACCCACGCCGATCAGACAGCGAAGATCATGACCGGCGTTGAGGACGTCCTGAGAAGAGAGTCCCCGAACATCGTCCTGGTACAGGGGGATACCAACACCGTCATGGCTGGAGCCCTTGCGGCATCGAAACTCCATATACGGGTGGGCCATATCGAAGCGGGTCTCCGGAGCTTCAACCGCCGGATGCCGGAAGAGATCAACCGAATCGTCACCGATCACATATCAGATTACCTCTTTGCCCCGACGGAGAGTGCCCGGGAAAACCTCCTCGCGGAAGGTATCGCAGATGAAAAGGTCTGTGTGACCGGGAACACCGTCGTCGATGCGGTATACCAGAACCTCGAGATCGCCAGGAGAAGAACCAGCATCTTCAGAGACCTCGACCTCGAACCCCGGGAGTACTTCCTCGTCACCGCCCACCGGCAGGAGAACGTGGACGACCGGGCACGACTCAAAGAGATCCTGAAGGGACTTGCCGAGGTGCAGAGAGAGTTCTCCCTGCCGGTCGTCTTCCCGGTCCACCCGAGGACTGAGAAACGGATAAAGGAACTCGGGATCGGAGTCGACGGGCTGAACCTCACCAGACCCTTTGGGTTCTTAGAGTTCCTGCACCTTGAGTCGCAGGCAAAACTCGTGCTCACCGACTCCGGCGGCGTTCAGGAGGAGACCTGCGTTCTCGGTGTTCCGTGCGCCACGATGCGCTACGAGACGGAACGGCCCGAGACGCTGGATGTCGGATCGAATATCCTGGTCGGTGCTGATGCAGAGAGGATTCTTGAAGGGGTCCGCTCGGCTGTTACCCGGACACACAGTTGGAAGAATCCTTATGGGGATGGAATCGCCGGGAAGATGATCGTGATGGTCTGTGCTGCCACACGGTCCCAATGATCACAGAAGGGGGATTGCATGAAGATTTGTGTACTGGGGTTGGGGTACATCGGGTTGCCGACCGCG
>JAAZOW010000014.1 GCA_012797575.1 Methanomicrobiales archaeon
ATGGCCTCGAGGCGCTGCTCCAGAACATCGAGCCCCCTCTTGATATCCTCGATATTCTTTCCGCCGGTCAGGATGATCTTTCCAGAGCTGAAGAGGAGGGCAACGATCTTTGGATCCTCGATGCGGTATACAAGTCCCGGGAACTGCTCGGGTTCATACTCGATATTCTCGAGGTTGAGGGTGATCACCACCTTGTTTAAGTTGATGTACCTGCCCATATCGTATGAACAGACGATGTTCGTGACCGCGACCTGCGGCACATCGTAGGTATCGATCCCGGCGCCGCGGAGCGATTCCATGATGATACCAAGACCAATGTGGAGATCCTCTTTCCTCCTGATACCGGTGAGCACCACCTTCCCGGAGGAGAATATCAGGGATGCTATCTTGGGCTTCTCGATGCGGTAGACCGCCCCGGGGAACCTCTTCGCATTCAACTCACAGTTCTTTATCTTTTCCGATATTATTTCGAGGTCGATCGAGTCGGCAATCACCCCGGAGGCAACAATGTTCTCAATCTTCAATGACTCGTATCCCTTCTCATCCATCGGTATGAGTATCATTTTTTGGACCATAATACTAATGGATAATCTTTATGGATGCTCCGGGTGCGAAACATCCTTCAAGATCGTGAATAGTTTTAATCGTAGGCGCGCAAACCTCTATTGATCACGTTATGGCGGATGATGAAGAGAAACCGATGTCCTACGAAGACCTCTGCGCGAATTTCAAGATAGACGTCCCGGAATACTACAATTTCGGTTTCGACGTGATCGACGCATGGGCAAAGAAGGACCGGAACCGGCTTGCCATGATATGGACCGACCAGGAGGGGAACGAGAAGAAGTACACCTTCTTCGACCTCATGCGCCTCTCCAACCAGGCGGTCAACATCTGCATCAAATATGGTATCAAGAAGGGCGATCGGGTCATGCTGATGCTTCCCCGGACCATTGAATGGTGGATCTTCACGATCGCCCTCATCAAGCTCGGCGCCGTGTACTGCCCCGCAACGACGATGCTGACACCCAAGGACCTGAAGTACCGCATCCAGGCAGCGAACATCAAGATGATCATCACCATGGCCGAGCATGCGGATAAGGTCGAGGAGATCCGGGACGAGTGCCCCTCGCTACGGGTCCGGCTCATGACCGACGGCACGAGGGACGACTGGGTCAGCTACCCCGTCGAGCTCGACTACCCTGCGCCCTGCTCGCACAAACTGGTGAACCTCCCGGGGCTGCACCGGACCAGATCGACCGATCCACTCCTGATCTTCTTCACCTCCGGCACAACCGGGGAGCCGAAAATGGTGGTCCACGACCACTCCTACCCCCTCGGCCACCTCGTCACCGCGCGTGTGTGGCACGATCTGCATGAAAACGATCTCCACCTGACAATATCGGATACCGGCTGGGGTAAGAGCGCGTGGGGAAAACTCTTCGGCCAGTGGATCGTCGGTGCATGTGTCTTCGTCTACGACATCAGGGGTCGGTTCCACGCCACCGAGATCCTGCCACTGCTGGAGCGCTATGGGATAACGACGTTCTGCTGTCCCCCGACAATCTATCGTATGCTGATCCTCGCCGACCTCGACAAGTTCGATCTCTCTGAGCTCCGGCACTGCTGTAGCGCCGGCGAGCCCCTCAACCCTGAGGTGATCCGGGCATGGTACGAGGGGACGGGCCGGATGATCCACGAGGGCTACGGCCAGACCGAGACGGTGCTCTGTATCGGGACATTTCCGGGCATGGAGTGCAAACCCGGCTCCATGGGAAGACCTTCACCGGGCTGGCATATCGAGCTCCACGACGACGATGGAAAGGTGGTCGGCGCCGGGGAGGAGGGGCGCATAGCAGTGAAACTAAACCCCCACCCGGTCGGATTCTTCCGTGGCTACCTGGACAACGAA
>JAAZOW010000046.1 GCA_012797575.1 Methanomicrobiales archaeon
ACGGTGACATGATACACCAGGGGTTTAGCCCCCGCTCCTCTACTTACTACTCCGGCTCCTGCGGGCAGACACCTGCACTCTGCCGCAGGTGTCTTCCTGCATACCCCGCAAGCAGGACCGAGAATACCCCGGTGACAAAGATACCATCGAATATCCCGGCCCCTCCTATGGAGAGGGTCGTCGCCGCACCTCCGGCGAGCGATGTAAACACCGTGGGGTTTGCAAGGTTGAGGATGTCGGCACCGAGCAGGGTACCCATCGTTCCACCTGCGTAGGCGAGCTCCGGGGCGGTGCGGCAACCACGGGCGAGGAGAAGCCCTACTGCGGCTCCCGTGAGGGGCGCGATATAAAACGGCATGGTGATCCCGAGACCGGGGACTGGTGTTGCAAACACGTGGGCGGCGATCGTTACGACTGCGATGGCGGCGAGGGTCTTTGGCAGTAAGACCCGGTTCCTTGCGACCATACCGATGGTCACGAAGAGCGGGATTGCAGCTCCGCCCACGTTGATCGCAATGGTTGCCGTGTCGATCGTGATCAGCGGTATGTTGAGTAAGCTCCCGAGGAGGGCTCCTGCGGTCACCAGCATCGCCTGGTAAAACCCGAATCCGATCGATTCAAAGACCTCTTCGCTGATGAGAAGGAAGTTGAATATGACCAGGACCGGTATCAGGATGGCCAGAGCGATGATGACCTGCTCCGGATTGAAAGGAACCGGCAGGATTGCGATCGCGGGAACCTCGACTACCATGTTAGTACATCGGGCGGGCCGATCCCATAAATAGGTTCAGTCCAGTGCCGGTGCCGGCGCCAGCCACAACTTCCGTCGTTATCAGGTCTCTCGAAACAGTTCCTGGATAAATCAAAAGTGTAATAGTGAACGAAAGCCGTAACGGACATTTTTCACTCTCGTTTTAAAATAGTAACAATCATATGTTGATAACAAAAATAAGATTATCCGGGATATTTCTCCCTAAATACGATAACGAACACCGGAGCGCAAACCTTCGCGAGAAAAACATTTCCAGATTCCAGGGATGGTTCTCACGCGCCCGGATAATAGGTGATTGGAGACGGTTTCATTTTATCTGACTGATCGGGACTGCATGGAGGTTCATGGGCGCCTTTACCATTGAGGGGCTGATAGAGCGCCTGGAACGGCTCCAGGCATGCGGTCCTATCCCATCCGACGTGAAGAGAGGAGAGGTCCTGGGCATCCTCTGCCCCCGTGGCCAGAGCCGGAAGACTCTGGTTGCCATCCTCATGACGATCCTCTTCCCGGTTCCGGCATTTGCTGAGACTTCTTCCCTTGCGATCCTCGGAGACCTTGGGGATGTGCGGCGGAGCATGGGCATTATCTTTCAAGATCCGTCTCTCGATCGGGCGTTGACCGGAAGGGAGAATCTGGAGTTTCATGCCCGGTTGTGCTGCCTGGACGACAGAACCCGGGAAAGAAGAATCTCTGAGGTCATCGAACTGTTCGGGCTTGCCGGGGTCGCGGATACCGTGGTCGGGATCTGCCCCCCGACCATGGTGAGGCGTCTTGAGATCGCGCGGGCGTTTCTTTCGCACCCCGGCCTTCTCCTCCTCGCCGATCCGACTGGGGGTTTGGATGAGCCCGGTGCCCGAGATATTCGGCGCCTGCTCCGGCAACTGAACCGCGAACGAGGGGTGACGATCGTCTTTACGACGCATGCTATGGCGGATACGGAAGAGATCTGCGACCGGGTCGCGGTCGTGGATGGTGGCGAGGTTGTAGCCCTGGATACCCCGGAGACGTTCCGTGCGATCATGACCGTCGATGATGCCCTGGCGCTGGAACTTGATGATGTCCCATGAGCATCTCAGATCCCTTTTTATTCCCGGCGATGCTACGGTGCACATGGCTAACCCGTACTTTCCCCTGATCATCGGGTGCATCATCATGGCCGTTCTGATTGGCGGGTGCTCCAGTGCCAGTACAGCGCCTGACCAGGTCATCCAGTCCGTATCACCGGTTGAAGCGTCTACCCTGATCGAAGAGATGGGGCAACGCCCGGAGTTTATCATCATCGATGTGAGGAGGGCGGACGAGTTCGCAGACGGGCACATACCAAGTGCGATCAACATCGACTCTAACGTCTTCCTGGAGCATATCGCCGGACTCGACCCGGATGGAGCCTACCTCATCTACTGTCAGCGGGGAGCCCGGAGCGCCAGTGTCTGCGGGATGATGCGAGACGCGGGGTTCATCGAGGTGTATGAGGTGGAGGGTGGCCTCAGCGCGTGGGAGGCGGCCGGCCTCCCGGTGGAAAGGGGGTAGCCTCTGCTCCCTATACCCTGTAGGCTCCTGGAGGCGGGGAGGTGTGCAAGGATTTACCCGGACACCGGGTGACCCCGAGATTATCCACCTCCCGGCGACCACAGGGTGACTTCATTCCGGAACTCTTTTCGTGGATGGCACCCTCTGGACGATGTCAGGGCCTTCCCCACTCTCAAGGGTATCGAGGGCCAAGCGATGTCCTGGCAGTATGCCACCGGGGGGATGGGGGAGGTGGCGCCCGGTGTGTGAAGAGCCCGGCGGAGAGCCAGATCCGAATGTATCCCGGAGGTGCGACTTCCACGGTTGGAGCCCCGACTCACTGCTCCCCTACAACGCTATATGCCAACATCTCCCAGGTACAGGGACCGGACGGCGCTGGAATTGATCCTATGTCGCAGGGGAGGGAACCACCACGGTAGTCAGGGAGCCTCAAGGCCTCAGGGGACGCATCGCCGCCTCCCCGAGGGCAGTCCTCGTACTGGTCGTGCTCGTCATATTCATGGATATGATGATCTATGGCCTTCTCATCCCGGTCTTCCCTGAGTATGCCTCCCGCCTTGGGGTCGGTGAATCGGTCCTCGGGATCATCTTCGGAGTCTATGCAGCCATGCTCCTCCTCTTCTCCATCCCGATGGGCCTCCTCTCCGACCGGGTGGGACGCCGCCCCCTCATCGCCACCGGGACGTTCCTCCTCGCCTTTGCAACGGCCCTCTTTGGGTTCTCGACGACGGTTACGCACCTCCTCATCGCCCGGACGGTTCAGGGCATATCGGCCGCGGCCACCTGGTCAGCGGGCCTTGCGCTCCTCGCCGATACCACCGATCCCTCCCGGCTCGGCGAGAGGATGGGGATATCCCTCTCCGCGGTCGCGCTCGGGACGGTCCTCGGCCCGGTCATCGGGGGATTGCTCTTCGAGTACCTGGGCTATGCCGCGACGTTCCTGGTCCCGGCGGTCGTGGTGGCTATTGTAGGATTGCTCGTCCTCACGATCCCGGTGCACTCCCGCAGGCGGACGGAGAGCCTCGGATGGGCAGGGGTGCTCCCTCGGCGCCACCTCCTCCCGCTTGCCGCCTGTGCGGTCACAGCGATCGCGGTCTCGGGAACGTATGGCATCCTGGACCCCTACCTCCCGGTCTACCTGCACGCTGTGTTCTCTGCATCCCCAGCGACGATCGGCTTCGTCTTCGCAGCGCTGGCAGTCGCCACCGCCATCGCCCAACCTGCCGCTGGCTGCATCTACGATCGTCATGGAGGAAGCCACTACCTCATCGGCGGCGGTCTTCTTCTCTCGGGGGCTGCAATCTTTGCTGCCATGCAGGCCTCGACGTTACCGCTCATCGCTGTTGCCATACTCGCTCTGGGAGTGACCCTGAGCTCTGCCCTGGTGCCGGTGATGCCGATCATGGCCGGTATCTACCGCGGTCAGGACTCTCAGGGGGTCGCCTACGGCATGTACAATACTTTCTTCTCAGTCGGACTCTCGATAGGCCCGTTCGCGGGGGCAGCCCTCCTGAGCCGTTACTCGTTGCCGGCGATATTCCTGCTCCAGGCGGGGGTGCTTGGTGTCATAGGGATGCTCGGGTGCTTTCTTTTCGGGAGGCTTGGATGGCGGTAAGTTTTTTGCGCAGTCTGACTTCCTTTGATCCGTGAAATGATGGTATCATGTCGCTAGAACACTTTCGCCGCCATATCCCTGAACTGGTGCTTGCCTTCTTCGCTCTCATCTTCGCGCTTGTGTTCTTTGCTCCCCTCAGCGAAGGGGCGGAAGCGTTCCTCACCGCCGCGCTCGATGTGGCGCTCTTCGTCATCCTCGCGATGTTCGCCTACCTGGCTGAGGATCGGCACCCGGCGTTCCGGTGGGCAGCTATCGTGTGGCTCTTCGCCCTCATCGGTGGAATTGCGGCCGCCACAGCCGGAATCGGGGTCGTAGCGCTCCTGCCAGCAGGAACGCTTGGAACAGGGAGTCTCAGTCATGTCATGACCTCGGAGATGGCGCTCCTCTTCCTTGGGATCTCCATGGCGGCGCTTGTGAGCTTTCTAGGTTTCTCCCGGAGATTCAGGATCTGGCTTGCCCGATATCTCCTGTTCGACCCTGATTCATTCGTCCACAGGATTGCGCTCGTCACCATACTCGCCCTGATCCTGATCCCGCCGGTGCCGCTCCTGGTGGTGGGGATCCCGCCCTACCTTTCGCCGCAGTTCATCGAGCTCCTGACAGGATCAGGCGACTTCTTCGCTGATATGATCCAGGTGAATGTGTATGGTCTCTTCTGGATACTCGTTGCATCGCTCCTCATAGCCGGGGCATGTGTGCGGCGAACGCTCGCAGGTGCCCTGAAACGCCTTGGTCTCACCATGCCGACTGGCCGGGAGGTTGTTCTTGCCGTTGCCGCTGCCTTGGCACTTGTCGCTCTGTTCTATTTCATCGATCCGGTTCTCGTAGCGCTGGTGAGCTACCTTGGTCTGCCCGTAACCGATACCGATCTGGTCAACCTGCTCTTCGCCGGAACGCTCACACCCCTGGGGATCGTCGCGACATCGGTTGCGGCGGGATTTGGCGAAGAGGTCAGCATCCGTGGGCTGCTCCAGCCAAGGTTTGGCATCCTCCTTCCGGCGCTCCTCTTCGCATCTCTCCACGCGTTCCAGTACAGCTGGGACGGTCTCATATCAGTCTTCCTTGCGGGGATCATCTTCGCCTACATCCGGAAGCGCATAAACACCACGGCCTCAGCGATCACCCATACTGTCTACGATCTGGTGCTCTTCGCCCTGCTCTTCGCCGGGATATCTATCTAGTGCTCGGTGTCATCTCATATTCAGAGATCCTCAGGGGTGTGTTTGCCCATCTTTGCGCGCTTTGTAGTTTCTCTCCATTTTGCCCGGAGAGGGGCGTATTGAAAGCAGAGAGACAGGAGAGAGGGGTTTTTGCCCCCCTCCCCGTCTGCCCAACCCCCACAGGAGTATACCCCCCCACGGTCCAGTGTCTGAGGATACGCCTTGGATACGGCCTTCCCCAGGTATCGCCTGCACTACCCTTCCAGGAAGGGGAATGCCGGCATATTGAAAGCGGGGATACCCCTGCTTCATGGAAAGGTACTCAACCGTGGTGCTGCCCTGGAGCGGGGAGCAGAGTATCTGCCACGGTTTCGAGAAAAAGTGCCGAGGGGTGAGGGGGAGGTCTCGCAAAACCAGGTTATTACCGTCATTACGCGTGATTGTTGGCGTTCCATCTCACACGTCAGAATCTCTGAAGATACGGTGATGCGATGCACGAGGGTTGAGGGAGTTTTCCGGGGAAAGCACGATCTCGTCCAGCGATAGAGCGTTTCATTTCACGTTGCGGGTTCAGGCACAGATCATCACGCGGGCGAATTCATGGGGGAAGCGAGGGGCTGCACACATGAAGGCTACCCCGGGTAGTGGGCCGTGGCGGGAATCACCCCGGGGGGGTGGGAGAGCCTCCTGATCGCTAAAGCTGAGGCGCTTTCGTGGGGAAAAATGGTCTGATAGATCTTTGGGACCCGCTATACCTTCTCTTCCACCCGGATCTTCAGCCCCTCATTATCGATCCCTGTGACGATCGCGATCTGGAGGCCCACCGATGAGAGGATCGTTGCCACCTCCTCCTCCGGGCGGTCGGTTATGACGGCGATGGCGGGGCCGACCGAACTCATGCCGACGAACTCGAGGCCGGCATTCCGGAGTGCCGCCATGTAGCGGTAGATCTCAAACCCATGGTGCTCGACCTCGGCGCG
>JAAZOW010000102.1 GCA_012797575.1 Methanomicrobiales archaeon
ACGCGGCGTCGCCCGACCGTCAGACTGCAGGCTCTTCGGGAAGGGTTGCACCCCGCGCACCCCCATCGGTCCCTGCATGGTCAGCCATGAGGGAGCATGCCGGATATGGCATCTCTATGAATCAAAGAGAGCGTGAAACCATCCTCTCCGCTGGCCTTTTATACGACGCAGGACAATATATTATGGCAGTCCCGGTAGGGTAGTGGATATCCTGAAAGCCTCCGGAGCTTTCGACCCGGGTTCAAATCCCGGCCGGGGCGTTGTCTGTTTTCCGGTATATGCTCTGTTCTTGCGCGCTTCACCTTTATTCAGGCAGGAGGAGTGCCGGCCCCGGCATATGCCATCTCTCATCCCTGCAGGATCCACTCACGCACCAGCCCCTTCAGGCCCTGAGCTCCTCCAGTGACCGGAGGCGCTCCTTGAACTCCGGGGACCGGGCAACCTGAATAAGGCTTGCGACACCCTCATCCCCGGCGGACTCTTCTCTGATCAGGAGCTCGCACGACTCATACCCGAGCGGGGTGAACCGGAGCCCTGCATCCCGCGCCATCGCCGCCGGAGAGATCCCTGCATCCGCAAACCCATTTGTGATCGCCACGGTGACGGCTCCGGGCGTTCGGACCTCATACTCGTAGCCGGTGAGCCGGGCGGCATCGATCCCCTGCTCCTCCAGCCACGCATCAAAGAGCATCCGCGCCACCGATCCCTTCGGACGGTTGACGAACCGGAGGTTCTCGATATCCAGGTCACCTGCTGATGCGATCCCGAGCTCCGTCCGGGTCACCGGCACCCGCAGGAGGTCCACCCCGGGCAGGTACCGGAGCACCAGATCGCGCCATGCCGTCCCGGTCTCCGGGATACAGATCGAAGCGGCGTGACAGGTCTTTGCCCGCAGGGCGAGGACCGCACCCATCGTCGAGGCGTTGCAGCAGTGAAGCATGAACCCGGCATCGATGAGGCAGTTCCCAAGTTCGCTCAGGGCGAGAGAGCGCACGCCGGTGCAGATGAGCGTGCAGGCGATCCTCTCCGACGGGACGGTGAGCCGGACACACACCTCTTCGCCCGCCCCGAGCCCCTCGCGCCCGGCCGGGATATGGAGGTAGCCGTTCGCCCGGACCACCGCCATCTGGATGCCACCCCCCCGGGGGTGCGGCGTCGCCCAGGAGACACCACCGATCCTCCCGACCGAGACCGGGATAAACTCATCAAATCCCACATCAGATGCCAATTTCCGTGACAACCGGACACCCAGTTCCTCACCACCCTCCGGGGCGAGTCCCCACCAGCAGAGCATATCCCCAACAATCTCTCGGAGGACGGTCTGCGCCGCAACGGGATAGCCTGGCATTCCGAGGACCGGCTTACCATCAACCCGCGCGAGCAGCACCGGTTTCCCCGGCCTGACCGCGATGCCATGGAAGATGATCTCCCCGAGTGTCCCGATAACGTCCGGAGAGTAGTCCCGGGAACCAGCAGACGAACCTGCCGAGAGGATAACAAAATCATTCTCAGCGACAGCCTTCTCAAGCATGCTCCGGATCATGGCCGGATCGTCGGGGACGATCCCGTAACGGCGGCACGTTGCTCCCATCCGGGTGAGGTAGGTCTCAGCCATGAGGGTATTGGTCTCGATCGTCTGGCCGGGTGAGGGCGCCACACCGAGCGGCACCAGATCGTTTCCCGTTGGGACGATCCCGATCCGGACCGATCGCACCTTCAGACGGGTTATGCCGTAGGTAGCGAGCGCGCCGGTATCGAATGGACGGATCTGGTGGCCTTTCGGGAGGACGAGCTCCCCGGCCCTGATATCCCCGCCGGCGTGCCGGACGTGCTGCCAGGGTGCAGCCGGTTTCCTGATCCAGGGGATGCCCCCCTCGTCCCAGGTATCCTCGATCATGACCACGGCATCAAACGAGGGGGGGAGTATCTCACCGGTGTTGATGGGCACAGAGCTCTCAAGAGGTAGCGGCCGCTGGTCCTGTGCCCGCAGGGTATCCGCGCTCCTGACCGCATACCCATCAAACGCTGCGATATCTACCTGAGGGACAGAATACTCAGCATACAGCGGCTCAGCCGTCACCCTGCCGACAGCCAGGCGCAACGGTACGGTCTCGGTGCGGTTCAGGGGGGGAAACGCTCGTCGCATGGCCGCGAGCGCATCAGTGAGAGAGACAAGATCAAGGTAACGGCGTGGCATACTACTCCTCGGTAATGTGCCTGATCGAGAGACCAGGGCGTGTACATAGGTTATTTCGTTATACTCTACTAAAAAGCAACTTACCCCTTATCAGCGGATTTCGTAGTCGAAGAGTATCGCCTCGCTACACGCGAATACCGCGCTGGCACTCTCGGGCACGGTCCGGAGGCGGAAGACGATCTCCATCCCGGGACAGGTAAAGATGTAGCAGTCTCCGCTCGAACACCGCAACCGGCGATCTCCCAGGCGCGCACCGGTGATCCCGATGAGCCCGTCAGCGATATAGGGGTCAGAGCCAAGCGCGACTGATATCTGAGGGATCCGCAGGTCACGTCGGAGGATCCGCGTCGCGGCCTCCGCGATACGCACCGCGACCGCCACCCCCGGGCAGAGATCCCCATGGTAGTTCACCGCCTCACGGATGAGCCCCTCCCGGTACTCTTCGGGTCCCATCTTCTCTATCTTCGCGGTCCGGTCATGGCCGGTCGCGGAGAAGACACAGTCCCATCCCATCTGGTAAGGCTTGATGTCGATCACCGGCGTCCCGTCGATCACATCCACATTCTCAAGCTCGAGGAATCGCCCCTCCCGGACGCTACGCAGTCGCACCACCGAGACGGATATAGGGTTCGGCCTCTCGGGCGAGCGGAGCGAGAAGACACCCTTCTCGGGCAGGTCACGCGAGACCTTCCTGGCCACCGCCCTCAGGACTGTCCGATCGGCCTCATGCAGCCAGCAGATCAGAATGAGGTGCGAGCTCCCCTCGATGCCTGACAGAGCTTCAGCGTAATCAGGAAAGATCTCGACCTCAGCCTTGACGCCCTGAACCGGCATATCGCTCCTCGAGTGGATATGCGATCGCACGAGTCCGATAGGGGAGAGTTCCATACAGTACACTCTATGGAAATAGGTTATGTGCCCCTATATGCCCTTCCCATGCCAGAGAGCGTCCCCTCAATACGCTGTCTTCTCGAAGTAGGATTGGGATCGACAGTCAGCACAGGCTCCGCTGACAAGCAGATTATCAGGGACCATCTCACCGCAGATGGTGCAGATAGCAGACCTCCAGGGTTGTTTCATCGGCACTTTCACCCTCACCCATTCGTTTGAGAG
>JAAZOW010000016.1 GCA_012797575.1 Methanomicrobiales archaeon
GGAAAGCCCACCCCCTACCAGGCGATGCGGTTCGCTCGGAAGATCGAGCGGGAGCTCGAGCAGGGCTTTCGCTACCGCTTTGAGGCTGACGTGAAGATCCTCAACACCGTCCCGGTCTCGCTCCAACACGAGGTCATCAAGAGCGGCCGACGCGTATTCTCCCGCGACACCGAGAGGAGGGTTCGGTACGAGGCGGGCGTATTCTCCCGGTACCTCGACTATGCAGACACGCTCGACTGGTTCGACCGGGTTCTCTTAACGAGGGTCTGAGAATGGTCAGGGACGAGGGGATCCTCGCTCACCTCCGGGAGCTGGATGAAGCAACCGGGGACTGGGAGCGCTACCGGTCCACCATCACCCTCGAAGACCTGAGAACCGACAGGGATAAGCGGAATATGGTGCTTTCACGCACTCCTTGTCAGCATCCAGGCATCGATCGATATCGCGAACCACCTGATCGCGGTCTCCAGCTCCCGGCGACCTGAAACCTACCGGGAGAGTTTCGCGATCCTCTGTGATGAGGGGCTGATCCCGGAAGACCTCAGCATCCAGCTCTCTGACCTCGCAGGCTTTCGGAACGTTCTGGTCCACATCTACTGCCGGCTAAACCTGGACGAGGTCTACGGGGTACTCCAGGACGACCTTCCGGTCGTGAACCGGTACCGCGATCTGGTCCGGACGATGCTCCGGGACCGCCTCCTCCCGGAGTAAAAAACGGAAGTCATACTGATTCCATATCGCACGCTCGTTTACGGTGATCTACGATATCGATCCGGGCGAGGGAGTCCTTCGCCGACCGGGGCAAGGAGGGGATCGCCGCCGAAGATGCCCGCCGCGCCGGGAAAGATCTCTAGTTGATGCTCCCCTTGATGAACGTCACCCGGCCGAAAGGCGCTCCCCTCCCCCGATCTCCCTGATCACCGGCTCCGCTTCCCGAAACATCTCGTCAACGAAGCTGACCGCCTCTTTGGCTTCATCAAAGGTGATGTGGGGTTTGAGTTCAGTGATCCGCAGTGCCCTGGCCTCGCACCCCCGGCCCGGTGCCTCGTTTGTCACGTAGAGGGCTGTGGAGATCTTCTCGAGGTCTTTCACCCCGCGCGTCCCGAACTTTTTGGCAACAAAGGATATCGCAGGCCGGTACCTCGCGAGTGTCCGGGGCACTCTTGCCTTTAGCCCGGCACTTACATCCGTTGTTTTGAGGGCATTCCCGTACGGTTCGGGCTTGATCTCCCATTCCAGGAGGGCATCGGCCCGCATCGATGCCAGCTCGTCTGAGAGGTCGAAGGAGAAAGGGCCGTGCTTGTACAGCACATAGGGAAACCCCAGGGGTATTCCCATCATCGCCTCGAGGAAGTAGGTTGCCTTCTGGATATGCGTCTCCCCGCACCAGCTCCCGTAGTTCGTGAGTTCGTCGATGAGTTCAAACAGCAGTCTGTCTCTCTGTATCTGTTTCATGTTGTATCCTCCAGCTCTGATCCCGACTCGATAATGTTTTCTCGATTCTTGTTCAACCACGCTCTCCCGGCATCGAGCAACCCCGGTCGGATGTACACCGTATCCACCGCAACTTCGGGAATATGCCGGAGCACATCTGATTTCAGGAGGGAGGATACGATCCTCTCATCCGGTTCGAGGACGGGGAACGCCACCTGACTCGCAGGTATCTTCGGCCTGTCGTGGCGTACGTTCTCTTCACCGAACTCGGCAGATGCGGCCGTATAGATTGCCAACCCAGCCTCCCTGCACTTCAGGACATCGTCCGGGTTTCTTGTATACAGCACCCGGTAATGGTTTCGCATCACGATCCTCTCTGCAGCATCATGGCCGGGGAGATCCGGATCCCTGCTGGCTCTCCATA
>JAAZOW010000058.1 GCA_012797575.1 Methanomicrobiales archaeon
AGCAGATTCCGCACCGAGCACCCTCCAACCTTCCCGGCCCTCTCTTGGGCTTGGAGAGAGCTCACAGAGGTCGACCCACTCGGTCACGAACCCCTCGACCCCATCTCCCGCACCGGTCAGGGTGTAGGAGGCCGCCCTCACATCGTTGCAGACAAAAAAGGCGATCTTTCGCGCAGTGCGATCGATCTCGAAGTACGGTGCGGTGGAGACCGCGCTCTCGATATCTGGGAATGTCCATCCTTCAGGAACAGACTCAACGATCCCGAGCGCAAACGGTTGTTCCGCATCAACCGTGTAGGTTATAGTCGCCACTCCATCGGAGAGTGTCACCTCCCTGTGAATGATCGGTGCCGCTGCCGCAGACAGAGTGCAGCACGCAAGAAATACCAGCAGGACCGCAGATATCGGCCCTATCCGATGCATAGGTGTTTTCATGATCAGATCTCCTGTAGGATCAAGTTACAGATCCATGCAAGAGCAACGCGGGCCCAACCTCCCGGATCTGAAGTATGGGGGAGCTCCCTGTCCTTATTGCCGCTGCATGGCCCTCAGATGAACTCAATTGCAGTTGATGCTACTTATCTGCGTCAAAGTGATACATATATCTTCTTATTTCTTAATTAGTACTATGAGATAGCCCGTCTTTTTGAAAAGAGCGGGAGCCGTGAAAAACCCCAGAATCCACTGCTGCTCCATACCACTCAATCACTTTGATGCGTGAGGTGTAGTGCCAATAACCGCACAGAATGAGGGTAGTAGCCTGGCTTTGCGAGGCCTCCCCCTCACCTGTCTGGTTTCAATATGACCTCTCCCCGCCCCCGGGGGCGGGGATAGAAATTCCAGGGTGTCTCAGATCCTCCTCCTCATGAATGGGGGGTACAGGCGCTCCCGGTACAGGTATCCAACGCTGATGACCGCGCCGCAGGCGAAGAAACCGAGAAGGAGGAGGTACGGGCTGGCATCCTCCTCAGGAGGGAGGGTAGGCTCGGCTGGCAATGTGGTCTCTGCGGGCGCTTCTGTCTCTGCAGGTGGCGCCTGAACCTCATCCGGTGTCTGGGTCTCTGCTGTGGCCATAGTCTCCATCGGCGCCGGAGTCTCCACCATCGAGATACCTATCACCTCACGAATAGAGGCTACAACACCTGCTGTGCCGTCCGCTGAGAGGGCGACGTGGTTTGCCCAGCTCTCCTCGAGGGTGTAGGTCTCAAGCAGGTCCCCGGCGCCATCGAGGAGATAGGCCTGCCTATCCATCGAGCCGACGAGGATCCGGGAGGCGTCACGTGAGACGGCGATATCCCGGATCCAGCCACCGGCCTCAAACGTCCAGATCTCCTCCCCCGCTCGGTCGAAGCACCTCATCACGTTATCCTGCGAGCCGGCGAAGACCCGGGTGCCATCTCCCGAGATCGCGACGGCAGTGACAGGACGGTAGAACCTCTTCGACCAGACTTCTTTTCCCTTGGCATCCAGAAGCCTGATGCCGGCATCAGAGGCGGCGACGATCTCGTCTCCGGATCCGGATATGGCGATGGCCGTGCCCCTATCCGTCAGCTCCTCATGCGCCCAGGCCTTCCGCCCATCACTCTTGTAGCAGAAGAGGCCACGGGAGGATATGACCGCAGTGTACTCACCGAGGTCGGAGGTGGCTATGGCACGGATCTCGGATCTCGCGTTCCGGTGATTGGTATCGGCCGTGGCGTTGAGATTACCATCCATATCGTAAAAATAGACCTTTCCAAAACGATCCCCCACGATGATCTGCTTCCCGTCCCCGGAGAGGGTGAGGTGCGCAGAGATCGAGGGCATCTCCTCCCTCCAGATCAGATCTCCTTCCCGGCTGAGGAGGAAGAGCGACAACCCCTCCGCCCCTGCAATCAGGCCTCCATCAGCAGAACAAGCGATGAGATCGGCGGTTCCCTCCCGCCAGAGGGGGGCGCCATCATCGGCAAAGAGACAGATCCTCTCCCCGCCGGTCAGGATATAGGAACCGTCCGCGGGGAAGGAGAGGCAGGTTATGTCATATGGTGCAGTGGACCTCCAGAGGGGAGATCCCGCCAGGGCACCGGCCGGCAGGCTGGCAAGGAGGAGCGCGGCACAGAGGATGCAGATTGCACGCTGCATCCGCCCATCCTGCAGCGCAGAATGCGTGTAGATGCCGCGATCCTCCTCGCCTCCACCACAAGCGATGTTTCTCTTCATTTCAATCTCCGTCACCCCGCTACCGGCGGAGTGGTCCGGCAGGCGGCGATTGTACCCCGGAAATCCAGCGGAGTGGCCATATCCGCTCTGAGGCTCGCACCCGCCTGCCAGGCAGGAATAGGTCGCTTGGTATAATAATTCTTTCTATTCGTATTAACTAATATTATGCTTTGATGGATTTAGTTTACATTCTGTTTGAAAACTACCTATTCGCACGACTCATCCATCCCGGGCTCACATTGGATCCCCACGGGGAGAAGGCGAGGGATGGCGCCCCAACGCCCCTCATCCCTCTGACTCGTACAACTCATAGTAGCCGCCCCTCATCGCCATCAGTTCATCATGACTTCCGCTCTCCAGGATCCTGCCTCCGCTCATGAAATAGATCGCGTCTGCCTTCCGGATCGTCGAGAGCCTGTGCGCAATGATGAACGTGGTAACATTCTTTGAGACCCGGTTGATAGAGTCCTGGACGATCGCCTCAGACTCGTTGTCAAGGTTACTCGTCGCCTCATCGAGCACGAGGATCTCCGGCCTCCGCACAAGTGCCCGGGCGATGGCGATCCTTTGCTTCTCCCCTCCGGACAACTTGATCCCCTGATCGCCCACAACGCTATCGTAACCCTCGGCGAGACCGGTTATGAACGCATGGATATTGGCTTTCCTTGCAGCTTCAGTGATCTCTTCATCCGAATAATCTCCGCCAAATGCAATGTTTTCCCTGATGGTCTCGTTATAGACGAACGTATCTTGACTTACGTATCCCACCTTCTGCAGGAGCGTCTCCCGCTTGTATTCACGTAAATCATACCCATTCACCAGGATACGACCGCCGGTCACATCGTAGTAGCGCAGGAGCAATGAGACCAATGTCGATTTCCCTGACCCTGAGTGGCCGACCAGCGCGGTGACCTTCTTCTTCTGGATGGTCAGATTCAACTCCTCTACCAGTCTCTGGCCCTGGTAATACGAGAAGAAGACATCATCAAAGACGATATCCGACATGAGACTATCGAAGTCCCGTGTCCCATCCACCATCTTGAGGTACTGGGCGTCAGTCAGGAACTCATAGATCGCCTCAAGGTTGGGCCAGGTCTCCATGATGATCATATGTTTATGGCTCATACCCGAGATCCGGGGGATCACCTTCATCGCCGAGAACACAAACGTCCCCATGACCGGAACGACGAGCAAGAAACTCTCCTGGTAGATATAATAAAGAGCGATCACCAGCGCAGCGATCCCCACGAAAAATGAGAACTCAAGCGTCTCGCCGGGCAGATGCCGGAAGAAGCTGAGCCTGATGTACTTATCCCAGAACTTGTCAAGGGCGACATCGTACTTCTTCCGCCAGTGCGCATCCCCACACACAGAGCGGATCTGCCGCAACCCCTGCACATAGTTGCTGATAACCTCGTTCTCAGACCGTATGGATCGCATCTGAAGCCGACCAAGACGGAAGGCAACCTTCTTCCCGATGATCCTGGCTATCAAGACGAAGATGAGGCTCCCCGCGACGATCACGGCGAATGCATTTACCGATACAAAGAGGATTGTGAGAAGTATGGTGATTATGATGATACTCTCGGAGAGCATCCCGGTCGTCGTCTCCAAGAAGTGTCGGATCTGTGCAGGGGCTGATATAACGTTATAAAGGATATCTCCCCTGGTGTTGTCCACATAGTACTGATAATCACTCCTGACAAGTTTATCGAATATGGTCCGCTTCGCCTGAGTTATCACTTTTTTCGTGAGGTAGAGCGAGAGGTACCTATACACCAGTGAGATGATGAACGTTAGAATTACGATCAGGATAAACAGAAGGGAGAATAACACGATAGGAGGCAGGGCTATAGAATCCTGCACGAAGGTATAGAACGGCTCAAATATTGCGATCTCAGAGCCTCTGAAGTCGATCGTGGCATTTATGATAGGATAGAGGAGGATGATCTGGAGTGTCTCCATAAAGCCCTGTATGATGCTTAGAACAAACAGGACGGCGAGATACCGTTTATAGCCGTAGCTGTAAAACCGTAAGAGCTGGATCATCCTCCGGAGGCCGTCGAAGGCATCAGCCACCCAACTATAGACTGTGGATGTTACCCCTGCCGCTTCAGCATGAGCAGACGCCTTAACACTTATACGATCACCAGAGCCAAGCTAGATCTTCCTCGACGAAATGTACTTCTGTGGTTCTACATGAGCTTCAGCCGCATCAGGCACCCAAAGACCCCCTATACTCCCTACAGAACCGCCCCTCTGTGCGGATCCCCCCCTCCTGAATCACCTCACCTCTTCGTAAGCGGGACCTTCTCAAACCCGAGGTTGTTGCAGTTGGCGTTGAGATGATCAAAGACCGGTTTGCCGACAAACATCGTGTAGATCTCATCAGCCTTCTCTCTGACATCGATATCTTCAAACCGGTCCGGGTACACGGTCTTCCCCACAAAGTAGGCATCCACCAGCTGGGTCTCAAGATTGGTCTGGCGGCTGGTGTAGGGCAGGGTTGCATAGACGTTCCCGCTCCGTACCGCCTGCAGGTTGGCATACACCGGGCTTTTGATATCCTCAAACGCGCTGATCTCGTCTTGGACGTTCAGCGTCCCGGCATCGACGAAGATATACTCCGGGTCTGCATAGACCAGGCTCTCCTTTGGGAAATCAGCACTTTGGATGCCAGATCCGGCTGCGACATTCTTCACGCGGCACCAGATGAAGGGCATGTACTCCGACTGCGTGGACAGCAGTCCATGGGCTCCACCGTGGGACAGACCGCCGATGAACGCGGTCTTCTGCTCAGACTCAGGGATATCACAGGTCCGGCGCTCAAGGTCGGCCAGGGTTGCCTCAATGTAGGCGATCAACTCCTCGGCACGTGACTCCTTCCCGAAGACCTCGCCGATGAGACGGAATGAGGAGTATAACTGTTGCTTACTCTCGGCCGTCTGGAACGATCCGGAGGCTATCGTGATGACAGGGATGCCGGTCTTCGTCTGCATCGTGTCAGCCGCGGTGAGCGCACCGCTGGACTCGTTCGAGACCAGCTGAGATCCAACCGTGAAGATCACCTGAGGGTTGATGACCATAACCTGTTCAAGATCCAGCGCGACGCCTCGCGAAGAACCGGTCACCGGGAGATCGGCAAATTGGGGGTTTGCAAGGACGTATGCACGATTGGTGGAGCTGTCTCCTTCACCGCTCTCGACAGCAGCTATCCTGTCTGCTGCATCGATATACACCAGGTACCTGACGCAGGTGCCCCCGGAGGAGCAGATCACCTCATCGACCTCAGCAGGGATCTCGACCTCCCGCCCGGCACTGTCGATGATGGTCCGCTCTGATGCTGAACCGGTGCTGTTGCCTGAGGAGGCACCCCCTATGCACCCGGCGGCCGCTACAAGCATGACGACCGTCGTAACAGTCAGAAGTCGAAGAAGACTGATCGGCATATTGAACATACATTATCACTGCGTGAGACTTTAAAAATATGATCTTTTCATATTGAGTTATGATAATTTAGAGAAACAACTTCTATTTGTAACATCACCACCTGGCCCGCATGCGAAAGTCGCTCCATGAGACCCGTGCATCGCATCACCGTATCTTCAAAGATTTTGGCGTGCGAGAGTGGATACGCCAACAATCACGCGGAATGACGGGAGTAACCTGGCCTTGCGAGACCACCCCCTCATCGGTCTGGTTTCAATATGCCGGCATCCCCCGCCCCGGGAGGGGGATACCCGAGGAAGGCCGTATCCGGGAGAGTAAACCCACGCGCCAGCTCGCTCTCCCTGTCTCTCTAAGCACCACTGTGGCCCGGGGAGAGCCTTGAAGAAGGCTGAAGGCGCTACACCCGCCCCCTCTTCCGGGAGATCTTTTTGAGGGGTATGACATGAGGGATGTCGTCATAGCTCCTCACGCGGGCATGGATCCCGTAGACACCTGCGAGATTCTCTCGCGTCAGGACGTCCTCCGGCCTTCCCGCAGCAAAGATCTTCCCACCCTTCATCATGATGATCGTGTCGGAGTATCGGGCCGCCATGTTGAGATCATGGATCGCTACAATGGCGGTCAGGTCCTGGCGGCGCACAAGGCTCCTCAGGATCTCCATCACATCGATCTGGTGCCAGACGTCAAGGTTGCTTGTCGGTTCATCCAGCAGGATGACCCCCGTCGCCTGGGCCAGAGCACGGGCGATGAGCACCTTCTGCTGCTGCCCGCCCGAGAGCTCGGTGAAGAGCGAGAGCGCCAGATCCTCGATACCGAGGAGCCCG
>JAAZOW010000181.1 GCA_012797575.1 Methanomicrobiales archaeon
CGTCTGTGTCGGCATCGTGGACCCGGACAGCTACATCACCGCCCGGGTGAAGCGACCCGGCAGCCACCTGGTGCTGATCGGCTCCTCGACCGGGCGGGACGGGCTTGGCGGGGCCTCGTTTGCCTCCCGCGATCTCACCGAAGATACAGAGGCCGCGAGCATCCAGGTCGGTGATCCCCATATCGAGAAGCTCCTCATCGACGCCATACTCGAGATGGCAGAGACCGAAAAGATCCTCTCCTGCCGCGACCTCGGGGCGGCGGGGCTTGCGGGAGCGTCGAGCGAGATGGCAAGCACGTTCGGAGCGATCATCTACGCGGATCGGGTCCACCTCAAGGAGACCGGTATGGTGCCACGCGAGATCATGCTCGCCGAGACCCAGGAACGGATGCTGGTCGAGGTGGCTCCCGGGGACGTCGATCTGGTGGGCCAGATCGCAGAGAAGCACGGCCTGGACTGGAGCGATATCGGCGAAGTGATCGATGAACCCCGCTACATCGTGGAGTTCCACGGCGAAGTCGTCGTCGATCTGCCCATAGACCTGCTGGTAGGGGGGGCGCCGCTCAGTGTCTGGCCAAAGAGACCCTACTCGGCGGAGATGCCGTTCACCCGCCCGGGATCGGCGGTGAAGGATCTCGCGCTTGCAGTCCTCGCCCACCCGGACGTGGCCCGCAAAGACTGGGTCTACGAACAGTACGACCACGATGCCCAGCAAAGGACAGTCTCGATCCAGAACGACGCCGCCGTGCTCCGCCTGGAGGATAGGGCGCTCGTCCTCTCCTGCGGATGCAATCCAAGACACATCTATAAAAGACCCTTCGAGGGGACGGCAAACGCCGTCATCGAGAACGCAAGCAACCTCGCCTGCCTCGGCGCTGACCCGCTCTGCCTGGTCAACTGCCTCAACTTCGCCAGTCCCGCGCACCCGGAGATCTCCTGGCAGCTTGAGCAGTGCGTCCTCGGCCTCGGGGATGCAGCGCGGAGGATGGGCATCCCGGTCGTCGGTGGCAACGTCTCGCTCTACAACGAGAGCGATGAGTTCGGGACACAGATCAAGCCCACACCGTCGCTCGGGATGGTGGGTCGCGGGGATGTCAGACGGTGGACGCTGCCGGGGGACGGAGATCTTCTCGCCCGGATCGGTGCGACAGAACCCGACTTCGGGGGATCGATCCTCGATGCCGTCAGCGGGTGCGGCGGCCGTGTGCCCGAGATGGCCGACCCGACCACCGTCGCTACCGTCCGCGATCTTGTCCGGAACGCCCGGGTCACCGCCGCCACCGACCTCTCCTCCGGTGGACTCCTTGCAGCGCTCGCGAAGGTCGCGCCACGATCGGAGGTCACCCTCAAGCGAGATCCGCTGGAAGAACTCTTCTCCGAGACCTATGGCCGGTTCCTGGTCGCGGTGAAGGATGAATCAGCCCTTGCGGGGGTAGAGCACCAGATCATCGGCAGGGTAGGCGGCGATACCCTCACACTCAGGCTGAAGGATGAGACGGTGGTCATCACACCTGTGGAGCTTGAGATAGCACTCTCCTCGACGACCCGCCTGATGCGTTACTGAACAACCTCACCCTTTTGCGACCGGTGGACGAGATCGATCAGGGTCCCCGTGGCCCCGGGCTTTCGCGTCTCCCGACCCGCGACATGGACCGCGCCACGGACATCTGCGCCCCGGCTCGCAAGCATCGCCTGCAACCGCTCAAGGGTCCCTCTCGGCGCTCCACCCGATGTGCAGAAGACAACCACCGCTTTGCCCTCGATCCCCGAGAGGGCAACCACAGCGGCGTTGATCGCGGGCGTCGGGTTACCGGCCCATACCGGACTTCCGATGACGACGACCTCGTAGCCGGAGACGTCTATCGTGGCAGGCTCGATATCAGCACACTCTCGGCGCATGGCTCGGGGCGCGCCTCTGAGGTACCTACCCACCTTCGAGTATCCGGTGAGATCTCTCACCTCGATCTGATCGCCCCCGATCGCGGTGACAAGGTCTTCGGCGACGGCCCGGGTGTTCCCGGTCTCCGAGTGATAGATGACGCAGACGGCCATACGGGAGTATACCCGTCGCGAGCATAAACCGGTATCGGCTGAAAGGTGAGGGGTGGGTTACTTCTTGAACTGCGGCATAAACCCACGGATCTCCCGGCCAACCTGCTCGATCAGGTGTTCCTCATCCGCCCTCGTCAGCGCGGAGAAGACCGGGCGGTTCACCATATTCTCAAGCATCCACTCCCGCGCGAACTCGCCATCCTGGATCTCCTCCAGGATCTCCTGCATCGCCGCATATACCTCCGGTCCGATGACGCGGGGGCCACGCGTCAGGTCACCGTACTGAGCGGTGTTGCTGATCGAGTCGCGCATATTCGTAAACCCTCCCTCGTAGATCAGGTCGACGATGAGCTTCATCTCGTGCAGGACCTCGAGGTACGCCATCTCAGGCGCATATCCGGCGTCCACCAGGATCTCAAACCCGGCCTTGATGAGCGAGGTCACCCCTCCACAGAGGACCGCCTGCTCCCCGAAGAGATCGGTCTCGGTCTCCTCTGCAAACGTCGTCTCGAGCACAACCGCGCGGGTCGCACCGATCCCCCGGGCGTAGGCGAGCGCCAGAGCCTTCGCATTCCCTGTACAGTCCTGGTGGATGGCAATGAGGGCCGGGACGCCTTTCCCCTCCTCGTAGGTCCGCCTGACCATGTGGCCGGGCCCCTTCGGAGCGACCATGACCACGTCGACCGTGGGTGGGGGGACGATCTGGCCGTAGTGGATGTTGAACCCGTGCGAAAAGGACAGACAGGCGCCCTCTTTGATATGAGGACTGATATCGGTGCGGTAGACAGCCGCCTGGGTCTCATCGGGGAGAAGGACCTGGACGAGATCAGCACGCCTGACAGCGTCCGCCACCGGGTAGACCTCAAACCCATCCTCTGAAGCTCTCTGCCAGCTGCCGCCGGGCCGCAGGCCGATGACGACCTGACAACCCGAATCACGCAGGTTCAGCGCCTGCCCGCGACCCTGAGAACCGTAACCGACGACGGCGATGACTCTCCCCTCCAGGGTGCGGGGGTCAGCATCGGACTCATAATACTTTTTGACCATAGACTCTCACCTCCGGTTAGATAGCAAAGCTAATAAACATTGTATCGAAGATCCTCTGTCACCAAGAGAGTTATTTAAGGTTCATGAAGAGAAACCTTATTCTCTATACACAGATCGAGGATTTGAGATGGAACTGCCAGATGTTCAGTCCAGCCTGCCGGAGGTCCGTATCAACCTGACCAGAGTGGGTGTAAAAAACGTCCAAAAACTCGTCGAAGTCGCCCGGCCCGGCAAACGGCCGGTAATCTTCATATCCAACTTCGATGTCTTCGTCGACCTGCCGGGCAGTCTTAAGGGTGCAAACCTCTCCCGCAACTTTGAGGTCATCGATGAGGTGCTGCAACAGGCCATCGACGGGGAGGTAAAGGTGATCGAGGAGCTCTGCAGCATGGTAGCGCGGAAACTCCTCGATCGTCACGAGTACGCGGAACGGACCGAGATCCGGATGCGAAGCCAGTTCATGGTTCGGCGGGAGACGCCGGTCAGTGAGACGAGTTGCCATGAGGTTGTGAATGTTCATGCAAGCGCGATCGCTCAGAGGAATGACGGAAGTCCGATCATCCGGAAGAGCATCGGCGCTGAGGTGACCGGGATGACCGCCTGCCCCTGTGCCCAGGACATCATGAAAGACCATGCCTTGCACGTGTTCGAGAGCCTCGGCGTGGATGAGGATACGATCGAGGCGTTCTTCGAAGAGGTGCCGATGGCCACGCACAACCAGCGTGGGCGGGGCTTCCTCTGCGTCGAGACGGATGACGATCAACACGTCAGCCTCGAGAAGATCATCAAGATCCTGAAAGACTCCATGAGTGCCCGTATCTATGAGCTCCTGAAGCGGGGCGACGAGAGCTTTGTCGTCCTGGAAGCGCACAAGAACCCCCGGTTCGTTGAGGACTGCGTTCGCGAGATGGCCCGCAAGGTGATCGCGCAGTTCCGATATCTCCCCGGAGACTCCGTGGTAACCATAAAACAGACGAATGAAGAGAGTATCCATCAACACGATGCATACGCAGAGCGAAAGGCTACGATAGCAGAGCTCGTCACGGAGATGGATGAAGGGGCGCTGTAGGCCGAAAACTATCCAACCATTTATATATCCAACCACATTATTTTAATACAAAAATACCACTCCTTAAGTAAGGAATGATACTTAACTCCTCAAGACGTGTTACCAAAATAGGTTTGAACGAAAGATATAAACTCTTTTTTCATCATACCCCTTGCAAGCGTACGTAGGTACGTTTTCAATGAAAAGTTGTGTGATAACACCGGTATAGCGTTCAGAACATAAGAATATCGGAATGAGGCGATATATTTGTCGAAAGTTGTAGAGATTTCCCCAACAACGAGACATGAAGGCCACTCGAAGCTCGTTCTAAAGGTCAATGATGAAGGCATCATCGAGCGTGGAGACTGGCTCAGCATCACCCCGGTGAGGGGTGTCGAGAAGCTCGCTATCGGTAAGACGATGGAGCAGGTTCCAAAGATTGCATCGCGCGTCTGCGGAATCTGTCCCATTGCGCATACCCTAGCGGGCGTTGAGGCGATGGAAGCATCGATCGGATGCGAGATCCCTGAAGACGCGAAACTTCTGCGCTACATCCTGCAATGTGCAAACAGGATGCACAGCCACGCCTTGCACAATATCCTATCGCTTCCAGACATGCATATACCAGGAACCGATACGAAGATCAACCCGTTCACCAAGGAAGAGCCAGTCAGGAGCGCTGCCCTCAGGATCCAGCGACTCCGTGAAATTGCTCAGACCATCGGCGAGATCGTCGGCGGTGAGGCCATCCACCCGAGCAATCCCCGTGTCGGCGGAATGTACACCAACATCACCCCGCGTGCAAAGGCAAAGATCTATGATCTCGCAAAGGAAGGCCGCCTCCTCGCCCAGGACCACATGGAGTTCATGATCTCGGTCTTCAAGGACTTCCAGAAGCGCGGCACCACCATGGTCGGCGGCGTCGAGGTCCCGATCCCTGACGACCTCGGGTATCACAACCAGGGCTACATGGCCACTGCGCCGGTCTACGGCAGCTCAAGCCTCGACGCAAACCCGACCTGGTTCCCCGAGCGGTTCACCGAAGTCCGCCCCTGGGACTGGTACATGGGCGAGATGGAGGTCAGCGAAGCCGACCCGAACTACCCCATCGGAGGCACCACCCCCGTAGGGACGAAGACCTGGCCCCAGATGGAGGCCTGCACCGGCGTTCCGCTCTATGACGGCCAGCCGGTCGAGGTCGGACCACGTGCCCGCCTGGTTCAGTTCAGGAACTATGACGGGAGGGGCGCCATGGGCCTGCAGATCGCACGCCAGATGGAATTCCCCGAGACCATGTACGGTATCATCGATGCCGTGGATGCGCTCAACACCTCCGGATCGGTGCTCGCAGACGATATCCCGCAGGGAGATGGATCTCTGGGCTGGGCTGCAAACGAGGCGCCCCGTGGAACCGATGTCCACCTCACCCGTGTCAAGGACGGCCGCGTCCAGTACTTCTCGCTGCTCGTCCCAACCACCTGGAACTTCCCGACCTGCAGCCGTGCGCTGACCGGTGCACCCTGGCGGATCGCGGAAGTCATCGTGCGTGCGTACGACCCCTGTGTCTCATGTGCAACGCACATGCTGGTCATCGACGAAGAGAAGAGACTGGTGGCCCAGAAACTCATTCAGTGAGCGTAACCGAGCATGCTATTCCGTGAGATCGTGATCGCAGGATGCGGCAACCCCCTCTACGGAGACGACGGGTTTGGCCCTGCAGTCGTGGAAGCACTCAAGGAGCTACAGCTGCCCGAGAACGTCAAGGTCATCGACGCGGGTCTTGGCGCCCCTCACTTCCTCTTCACCCTGATGGAGGATGCGGAGGTGCCGGTGAAGAAGCTGATCATCATCGATACCGCCGACTTCGGCGCAAAACCCGGTGATGTGACGAAGCTCCGACCTGAGGACCTGCCGCCGGGCGCATACCGGGATGTCCATTCATGGGACCTCTCGGAGCCGCTGCAGCGACTCAAGGACGTCATCGATATCACGATCATCGGGTGCCAGCCAAAGCGTGTCACTAGCCATGAGTTTGAACTGGGGCTCACTGAGGAGGTTGAAGGGGCCATTCCCAAAACAGTGCGCATTGTACTGGAAGAGATTGGGGTAAAGTATGGGGCTGCTATCAACCATCAAAGAACGCATCTTTGGGCGCCGGGAGAGACCGCCGGAGAAACCGGCGAGTAAACCTGAGGGGAAGCCTGCATCGAAACCATCGCAGGCAAAACCCGCGATGAAGCCCTCTGATGTGAATGGAGAAGAGAAGGTGGAAGTTGTACAAAAGGAGGAAAAGCCTGTGGCTGAGAAGATTTCTATAGGTGAATTGCATCTGAGTGGATGTACGGGATGCCTCGTGACGCTTGCAGATAACTACGAGGGTCTCTTCAAGCTGCTCGATGATTACGCGGAC
>JAAZOW010000044.1 GCA_012797575.1 Methanomicrobiales archaeon
CTCTCCCCTGTCATGGAGATCTGGAGATCCCTTCTGGATCCCCGCGCGACGGCGGTTTGGGAGATCCGGGCCTTTGGGATCGGGGATGGTCGTTCGGGAGTGAGGTGGGCTCGGGAGGTGCATGGCCGGGTTCTTCGGCGTCGCCTGGTTTTTGGACCATCAAACCCCCCGGGGATCTGCCCCTTCACCCCTATGATATGGATATCAGATTCTGGTGTTCCGCCTTGAGTGTCCCCACAAGTTAAATCCTGCCAGTCGCCATCAGCACTCTCTTGACGAAGGTGAGGTAGGCCCATCCAGAGAATGCTCCGAGAGCATCTTTCTTCTCAATCTCAAAGTACATCACCAGGTCTGGATTGAATCTTGATTTGAAGAAGGCCAGATCGCGGTTGTTCGCTCCCATATTCTCGAAGAGCGGGTAGCCCTCGGCCTTTGCACGCTGGATCAGGAGCCACTGGAGGTACTCGTTCCCGGCATGAGCGCTCTTGATACGCGGTGTCCCAATCCAGAGCAGGAAACGTTTATACTCCTGGGCGGCCACTGCGCCGACGATCTCGTCTTCAGTGCTGTAGAGATGATACACCCCGATCTGGTCCGGATAGGCGGTCACGAGGTCTTTGAGATACTCCTGTTTGATAGGCGGGATATCGAGTGTTGGGTCCTGGTAGCGGTCGGTGATAAGCTGGTGGAGGACGGAGATGTCGTTCGCCCTCTCCAGCCTGAGACCGACCCTATCCTCCTTTTTCAGCTTGCTCCGGAGCTTGTAGTGGAGGCTGTTCCAGATGGCTTCGAGCGGTTGCTCCAGGTCGATGGTATAGGTATACCGTATCGTCGCGCTACAGCGGTTCCAGAGGTAATGGCGTATATCACTGAATTCCGGGACGAACACAATCGAGAGGTAGTTCGGCGAGAGATCCTCGATCACTTCCCTGATATCTTCAGCGACCATCTGCAGTGTCGACTCCTTCTTACTCTGCTTGAACCCCTCGAAGTTCCTGCTCATGACGCACCCAAGGTGAGGTATCACGGTGAGCGGGGGTGGGGAGAAGATGGCATCTATGCCATACATCCGCCTGTGGAAGAGTGGAAACGCACATACCGGTTCATTTCCTTTATGGATTGCATATAAAAGGAGTGTGCTCCCGGTATGTTTTGCCGTCAGGTGCAGGTAATCCCATTTATGAAAGAGGAGTCCGGATGGGCTCTCATCGATGAAGGTGTCCCAGGTATTTTTGTCGTCGATCCTGCTTGCGGTCATTCTGTCACCCGGTTTGCTGTCCGTGACCTCTGATAATCTCGCATCGTCATATATATCTTTCTACGGGCCTGTACGGCTCGGGGCGCTACGAGACGACCTGCAGATATCTATGCGTCTCCTGGCTGGGGTGCCAGATCCCCCGGTGAGAGATGTTATATACTATGTAACACGTGAGGAGGGGCATGGTCGCGCTCCGCCTCCTTGCCGTGGATGACATAGCATTCTGTTCATGGGAGTGCTACCACCCTGCAGCCGTGGCGTATGGCGACATCTGGGTGATATTTACAGAAGACGCTCTTCTTCCAGAGTTTTTACGACATTTCTGCCGCTCATCCACTCGGGATATGAATTCCATACCCTACTCTGAGGATTTCTTTTGATACGCCCC
>JAAZOW010000017.1 GCA_012797575.1 Methanomicrobiales archaeon
AGAGCTATCAGAAGACAGAGCGACGTCGTCAGGGCAGCAAACGCTATCCCGACGGCGAAGAGCACTACCGTGTACCCTTTTGCTGCCCCGAGACTGATCTCTCCTGAGGGAATCGGCCGATCTGGTCGATTGATCCGGTCGATCTCGAGATCGTAGATGTCGTTTACGACGTTCCCGGCAGCAGTGACGAATGCGACAGCCACGGCGAGTATGAGCGATGGCAGCGTGAGCGTCCCCGTGGCAATGAGGTATCCAAGGAGCGCAGCAAGGCCAGCGACAATGGCGTTATGTGGGCGGGTAATCCTGACGAAGGCAGGGACACTCATTCTCGAAGGATCAGGTTCTCAGGCAGAAGATAAATAACCCGGTGCCTGTTGAGCGCGACTTCGGAGGGCGGATCCCCTCTGCACATGCATCCCCTCGCCGGGCCTCCGTGTGGACCCTGATAGAAAAAGACGGGCTTGGGGGGATTCGAACCCCCGATGTTCAGCTTAGGAGGCTGACGCCATATCCTGACTAGGCCACAAGCCCCAATATCGGAGTAATACTATTATTCATGAGAAGGTATAAGGATATCGAGTATCCACCCATTTAGGATAATGGATATTGTCGAGGTTACCGAGGGAGAGAGTCGGTTTTTCGTGCCCAAACAGGATCCCCGTCTCCAGTTCCCGCCGGGGAGCAGCCCGGTCTTCTACAATCCGCGCATGGAGATGAGCCGGGACGCCACCGTCCTTCTGCTCTCGATCCTGCGGCCTGAAGACTACCTCGACGCCATGGGGGCATCCGGCGCCCGGGGGCTCCGGGTAGCGCATGAAGTCGGGGTGCCCGTGGTGATCAACGATCGCGACCCGATGGCGGTCGACCTGATCAGGCGGAACGTCGAGATGTTGGGCCTTAGAGGTGAGGTCACCGGGGGAGATGCAAACGTGCTGATGAGCGGCAGAAGGTTTGATGCTATCGATCTCGATCCTTTCGGGACGCCGGCACCCTTCGTTGACTCGGCAGCGCGGAGCGCAGGGAGGTACCTCTTTGTCACCGCTACCGATACCGCACCCCTCTGCGGGGCGCACTTACGGGCCGGCATGCGCCGCTACTTCTCCTGCCCCCGGAACACGGAGTACCACGCTGAAGTCGGTCTCCGAACGCTGCTCGGGTTTGTTGTCCGGGAGGTTATCAAATACGATCGAGGTGTGGAGCCCCTCTTCTGCTACGCGCACGAACATTTTCACCGCCTGCATCTGGCGCTCAGAGAGGGGGCGGCAGCGGCCGACCGTACACTCGCCCGGATAGGCTATATAATGCAGTGCCCGCAGTGTCTCTACCGCTCAGAGCAGGCGGGGATGCTCCCTGAACCAGAGGAGTGTGCACTCTGCGGTGCAGCCCTCGTGCCGGTCGGTCCCCTCTGGACGGGGAGCATCAATGACGATCAGACGCTCTGCAGGATGCAGGAGGCGTTACCTGGCGTGGTGGCTGGCACCAGCCCAAGGATCGCGCGGTTGCTCGCGACCTGCCGCCAGGAGCTGGACACCTCGAGCCACTATGATTACCATGTTATTGCAAAAGCTGAGCGGGTATCCCCCGGCAGCATTGCAACCGTCATCGAACGACTCCTGGCTCTTGGATACCGGGCAAGTCGCGCCCACTACTCGGGAACAGCCCTAAAGACCGATGCACCTCTCCAGACCCTCAGAGAGGTGATCAGCGGCGGGTGACGATGGAGAGGACGTCGCCGTCCGCCAGCTGGTGAGTGATCCCGACGCGTTGGGCATCATGCTTTGCCGACTTACCCCAGACCCTCGCGTA
>JAAZOW010000253.1 GCA_012797575.1 Methanomicrobiales archaeon
TAAGATTCCCCACTTTCGTCGGTATAAGATTCCCCACTTTCGGCGGTATAAGATTCCCCACTTTCGTCGGTATAAGATTCCCCACTCCGGTACCATTGAGTACCCGGTTGAAGACGAATGCTCGACGAGGAGGATTATTTCATGCTCAAGGATCTCGTTCGTGAACAGGAACAAGCAACAGACCGGGCTAACATCAGTGCGCTCTCCCGAGAGACCGGCTTCGATCGCAAGACCGTGAGGAACTACCTCGCTCGTGATCGCCCGCCCATAGCACCCTGTACCCGCATCAAACCCAGCAAGCTGGACCCCTACAAGCCGTATACCCTCAAGAAATTGGAGAGTTATCCCCGATTGAGTCGCGTCCGCCTCCTTGAAGAAATTCGCGAACAAGGATACTCCGGAGGTGCAACCATCCTCGGAGACTACCTCCGCCAGGTCCGTCCGACCATTCCGATCCTCCCCGAGCTCCGGTATGAGACCAACCCCGGTGAGATGGCGCAATGCGACTGATCAGCGTGCCCCTGCTCCGGCGCGAAGAGCACCGGAAGCCCGGCGAGGTGCGTATCTGGAGAAACTATTTATGTTTGCCATACAGAGTGAGATTGAATGAAACGGTTTGTGGCCACTGCACGGGGGCGTGTCCAGCGGGTCGGCTATCGGGAGTATGTGTACAACGAGACGTTTGAACGGGATATCTCGGGATACGTGATGAATCTCAAGAACGATGAGGTCGAGATCGTTGCAGAGGGGAGCGAAGAGGATCTCCGGGATCTCATCGGCAAGATAAACATCATACAAAGACCGATTGCCGTCAAATCGTTCACCGTCAGATGGGAAAGAGCAACGGGAGAGTACACTGGTTTCGAGATCATCCGGGGAGACATCCAGGAGGAGACATTTGAGCGGATGGATTACGCCGGGAATATACTGCACAGCATGGATATGAAATTAGATCAGAGCCTCCAGTTACAGCGCACGATGCTGGACAAACAGGACCAGATGCTGGACAAACAGGACCAGATGCTAGACAAACAGGACCAGATGCTAGACAAACAGGACCAGATGCTGGACAAACAAGACCAGACCCTCCAGATCTCGCGAGAGATGAAAGAAGAGATTGTCGGGCTTCGAAGTGACACCAAGAAGCACCTTGATGACGAATTTGCAGAGATGAGAAAGGAGCTCGTCTCCATCAAGGAGGCGCTCGTCCGGGCAGGCATCCAGGTCTGATCACGGCGAGCTGCATCATCATTCAAAGACTGATACGGGTGAGCACCATACCAACCAGCATAGGCACGGTCGGAATGGCAGGGCACACATTGACCAGGACGGTACATGAGACCATCGTCGCGATACTCACCAAAAACGGTGCCGAACGGATCGCGATCTTTGGCTCGTATACACGGGGAAATGCCGGTCCGACTAGTGATATCGATATCCTGGTCAGGTTCGCCCGCAAAAAAAGCCTCTTTTTCGCTCATCCGCATCGAGGATGAACTCGCCCGAGCTCTGGGCACGAAGGTGGACCTCGTCACCGAGACCGCCGTGTCCCCTCAACCTTTGCCGATGCAATATACCGTGATGATCTATGACGCCCCGCGTATCTCCATCACATCCTTGGCGCCATAATCAGCATCGAGGAGTTTTCCCGGGGGATCTCGTCAGTAGAGGTACTCAGGGACCGGCGGCTGGAACGCGCCGGGGTCGAGCGCATGCTGACTATTGATGGACTCACTCATTGGATGGGCGATAACTCATCCCTCGCAAGAATATTGAGCCGAAACACTCCTTTCTAGCCACTATGACGGTGACTGGCCGCCGAAACAGACCAGGGCCTTTAGAAGTTCAGCGCTCAATGTCGTTCTGGAGCACCCGGAACTGCTGAACGAACGGCAACGCAACGTTATAGAATACCTCAAGAATCACCCCTCTATATCGACAGGAGAGTACGGCACCATCTACGGATGCACCGCACGGACAGCCCGGCGCGATCTCTCCACTCTTACCGAGATGAGCGTGAACTACCCCGCGCTCGCGGACGGGGCTTCCCGGCTATCATTCTCCTCCCCAGCGGGAGCGAGTCCACAGGCCCTTCGGCGCGTTTTGCGCCTGATACCCCGACAAGATTTTGATCTTGCAGGGCGAACTTCTTGATATTGATTGCCGCGTTGATATCGCGGTCGTGGTGAGTACCGCAATCAGGACAGATCCA
>JAAZOW010000047.1 GCA_012797575.1 Methanomicrobiales archaeon
AGATCCCGATCCCGGGTACCTGACGCCGGTAACCCCATATCCCACTCCAACGAGCGATATGGCCAGGCCCACGCTCAGCAGACCACCGGAAGCTGCCCCGATTCCTGATACGTATGTGACCATCTACGACCAGACGATACAGTACCCCCAGGCGACGAAGGCCTTCGCCCTCGACCTGACTACGCCTCCTCTCATCATCGAGTTTGAGGTTGAACCCAAGATGATCACAAGGATCAAGCGCGCAAAGAGTGACTACGGGAAGAGGGAATATAAAGACTACAAACAGACCTTCCCGAGCGAGAGTGCCTGGTTTTTAGTGACGATCAGGGACCGGGGGACAGGGTCGATTGTGGCCCAAGACGGTTTTGGAAAGCTCTATAGCGCGGATGCCAAAGGAAAGATCTTCATAGGTCGGTCCGGAGACTACCAGATCGAGCTCGCTGGAGGTGACGCGAAGGTGCGCGTGCTGATGCGCGCAGGGGGCGTGTAGACCAATCCGTGGTCTTTTCCCATCCGGCTGCGCGAGATCCTGGCCCCCCTCCTCCTGGCGGGCATCAGGCATCTTTCGAATCTGGATATCTCCCACAGAAATACCTCCTCGCTTGGTGAGCAATCCTTTTTAAGAAGGACAACCTAGTAATTAGGAGAACGACACTTCTTCCCATGTCCCGGTAGGGTAGAGGATATCCTAGAAGCCTGCGGAGCTTTTGACCCGGGTTCAAATCCCGGCCGGGGCGTTTTCGATTTTGCACTCATGTTTCCGGGTTAGATCCATTTATGATATATCGTTACAGAACCAGTATTTCTTCTGATGGCCGTTCCCTCTCCAGGCGCATGGGATTTCCTGCACGGCTTCTCCCGCGCTTACGGTGCGCACTTCCTCTGCAGCATCTCTGAGGCGTAACGGGAGGGTGCCATCCCTACGTCCATCATGCAAGGCTGGAATGTACTCAAACCTCGGAAAAATCGTGAAAAAGACCCTCTCTGATCGAGCCCACGAATGCCCATGCGGTGGATTTATGATCGATGGAGATTACAATGTTGCGGTGAACACTCACCGCGTAGGGATGGAACATCCCTTCGAGCCTGTGGAGATGATACATCTCCATCACATCTCTGTGATGCGAGTATTGTCCATAACAGCCGGGAAGCCCCGCCCGATAGAGCGGGGCAGTTCACTAACCTTGAACACAGACCTTGATTATTCAAGTGGAGGTATAGACCAATGGTGAAGGTTACCATTGATAGACTGGAGTGCATCAGCTGTGAGGCCTGTTGGACGGCCTGTCCGGAGGTCTTCGAGCAGAACCCGGAAGATGAGTTCAGCGAGATCACGGAGCAGTACAGGACCAACGATAACCCTGCGGAGGGAGAAGTACCTGAAGACCTTGCCGACTGCGTATGGGAAGCTGCGGACTCGTGCCCGGTGGCGATCATTTTTGTGGAAGATTGACGGGTTGGGGACGCTCTCAGGCAATGGATCGGGTATGTTGGCCTTGAGGAGGCAGGCATTCTCTGACTAAGTAAACTATATATACCATTGTGACCACGGGCCCCCTGCCTGAGAGAGGGATCAACCACGAGGCATATCAACATGATGCAGTGGATCTCCAGACCAAGGCGATAAAGGCCTGGAGATAAGAAAAAACACTGCACCATGAAGTAGAATATGCCCGGGAATGAAACCCTGCTCTCGGGCACTTCTCTTTTGCGAAGAGTGCATGTCCCCCGCCGTAACCGGCGGGGTAGTTCACTGGCTCGGGATAGTGGAATCCCCCTCCGCGAGCCAGCGGATTGCACCGGCCAGCAAAACTTAGATATTGTTTGAACGGCAAAGGGGGCATTATGCCGACTTGTAGCGACTGTGCCTTTTACACACCGAAGACCGCAACCGAAGGTGAGTGTAGCATCCAAGGCACCGTTCCCGCTGATCGTGACGCCGGCAGGTGCCCGTCCAGGACGTTCCGGCCACGGTGATCGACCGCAGGGTCAGACTCCCGGTATCAATCCGGGCAGTCAATCTCTCACGAGTAGGGCTTGATATCGAGGACCAGCGTCCCATCGAGGGCATCAAGCTCCCGGACCCGGATCGTCCCGCCCGACACACCGATGACGCCAAAAGCACGAGAGGCCGATCGGGTTTGGCCAGTTATGAGAGCAGGTTGCAAACATACCGTGTCCCACCGGGTTGTGCAGAGGCGCCGTCCGGATCGCTGTCCGGTCGGCCCGGTCGAGCCAACAGAGCACGAAGAGGTGCTCCTTTCCCTCACTCCTGAACAGACCGGGGGGGTAGCGTTCACCGATGGCGATCTCGGCCTCGATATCGGTCAGTCTGCCCTGCCGCGGGGCATCCCCTCTCTCCTTGTAAGGCGAAGACCTGTCCCACGTGGGCGTCCTTTCAGGCTGAGGTAGCTCCCTCAATCCTACCCATTACAGGCAGGCGTTCGCTTCTTGGGACATCCTACACCGTCTACACCGTTTGTTGGCCTCACGACCTTCATACTTCACACAACCCCGTTACCAGGGATGCATGTTGCGGTAGGGATAACCCGAGTGAAGGGACTCGCATCGTTATGCAATCTCATAATGCAACCTCATGTCGCACGTTGTCAATCGTACGTTCGAGAGATCTTCAGGGGTGTTCCTCTGGCTTCTCTGGTGCCACTCTGCCCGGGGTGGGGATCAGGTCACAATATAGGCGCTGAATTACACAGATTCCGGAATATTGATGTCTGAGAGACAGGGGATGGGGCTTTTGCCCCCCACGGTCCAGTGTAGGGGGAGAACTGAAGAAAAAG
>JAAZOW010000218.1 GCA_012797575.1 Methanomicrobiales archaeon
CCAGGAAAATCCGAGTTTTGCGAATGTTGCGCCGATCGCAGTCAGGAAGATGATCGGGAAGACGATGATGACAAACCCGAAGAGTATGAGCAGCCCAAAGAGGAAGAGGAGCATCAGGGGAGAGAAGGGGTTGAAGACTACCCGGTTCATACGGAGGGTTCGCCCCGCATCTGATATATATTATCCCCGGTGGGTGCAGACGATCGCAGCATGGTCCTGGTGGTAGGGTTCAAGCCACCGGACTTCCACCACGTCAAGGTGCCGTTCAAGTTCGCTCCGGGCGCCGGCCGCCACGTCGGCCGGATCCCTTCTCACATCCACGCTCCGGGTCTTGAGCATCAGGATGAGGTGTCCGCCGGGTTTGAGGAAGATGAGGTTCTTCTCTGCGATCTCGACCTGATTTGGCTGTGCCACGTCCTGGTAGATCAGATCGACCCACTCCATGAACGGTGCATACTCGTCCGGCCGGTTCGCATCAGCCATGATCGGGACGATGTTCTTCCTCCGGCGGGCTATCTCGAGGAGATCCTGCACCGGCCGGGGTGCAAACTCGACTGAGTAGACCACATCAACGTAGTCAGCGACGTGCGAGGCCGTCGTCCCGTTCGCCGCGCCCAGGTAGAGCACCCTCATATCCGGGGCGAGATCCAGACCGCCGCCGAGCAGGTAGTAGGCGGCAAGCTTGCTCCGGCGGGGGTCCCAGACCCGGTAGCCCTCGAGCATCCGCTCCCCGTAGACACCACCCTCACCGGGTGAGACGAGGACGTCTCCTATCCAGATCATGCCGCCACCCCCGCCTCATCGATACGCCTCTGTGCATCGTCGATGAACTCCGGCACCAGGACCCCACGGAAGTAGTCGAGCCTGGCTGCGATCGCAATCTTTGCGGAGAGCACCCTCGCTACCCGGCCCCTGACCTCGCGTGGGGCGTTATGCACCCTCCGATGCTGGAATATGATCCCGTGCTTCGGCGGCGGTGTCCCGCCCCGGAGGTGCGAAAAGAGCGCCCGCTCGGACCCGAGGACCTGGATGGTGCTCCCCGGCATCCGGGCAAGCGCCGAGAGCCCCCCCGCCCGGGAGAGGAGCCGGGCTGCGACCAGCCCGCCGATGAGGGCACTCACATTCGGCATCACCTCGTCGGCCCGGGCCGAGACTTCCCGCATCAGGCGGCCCCGGACCCCGGTGAGCCGGTTGATCTCGTCTGCCACGTCCGAGAGGCCACCCCGCGCCTCCCTCCTGATGATATCAAGCATCTTTCGTGCCGGAAGGCGGCGATACTTCCGGGAGAACGACGGGTTCGTGACCTGGTGCCACTCCGCGGCACGCTCTGAGAGCAGGTTGATGACGTTATCGAGCTCATCGAGCGTCCTGACCATCTGGAGGAGCTCGACATCCCCGGCCTGGTAGGCGACGGCGATCTTTTCCCGGGCGAGCCTGGTGCAGACCGCCCGGAGCAGGTTGATGTACCCTTCCCGATCCCGGGCGACCCCGCAGTTCCGGGCTGTCTCCCAGTCGATGGGGGTATAGGCCTCCATACCGGTGCGGAGCGTGGTTGCCCGTTCTGCGAGCGCCGCCGGGTCGGTGCCGGCACCCCGGCATCCTTGCTCATCGACGTCCCCGAACCAGTAGCGTTGTAGCATGGGTACGATATTAGGGTGCGGCTGATATAAGCGATCAGGCAAATCCGAACGAGTAGACCATCACCGGGACCATGATGGCACCCATGCAGTAGACCCGGCGGATGTTGACCAGCGATGGGACGTAGCCGACCGCCGTTGCGAGGAGGAGAATGAGTCCTCCGAACGGTCCGCAGAGGATAAGGGAGAGGAGAACCACGAAGATGATGACCCCTCGATTGAGTGCTGTCACGTTCACGCCCCCAAACCACCCCGCCATCGTCGAGAAGTAGACGGTCAGGAGGTAGGCCGCGACCGCGGCCATCGCCCCGGCAAGCAGGACGACGGTCGCGGGCGGTATCTCCTCGGCCGCCGCGAGCGCCACCATCACCCCGTTCCGGGTCCGGGCTATGGCGTAGAATGCTGCAAGCCCGAGGAAGGCGTTGACGGTGTTTGCGGCACTGGTCGCGACGATGTACTCCCGTGGGTTTGAGTCGTAGCCGATGACCGACGTCAGGAGGGCGTTTGCCGTGGCGTTTGAGAGGCCAGGGAGCCACCCGACGAGGGCGCCTGCGATGGAACCGAGTATGGAGCCACGCCGGATCGCGCCGGGCGCAAGATCGATGCCCGTGAAGTGCTGGGCGGGCATGATCCCGTGCGATGCCCGGAGGAGGACCGCTATCCCGAAGAGCCCGGAGAGGAGTGGCATCAGGATCCCGGACTCACCTCCCACGTGCCAGGCGAGGAAGGAATACTGGAGGGAGAAGAGTCCGAGCATCCCTGAGACGAGAAAGACTGCGAGCGCCCACCCGGGGGACTCGGAGACGACGATGAGGTAGCCTCCTACGGCGAGGATGATGAGCCCGATACCCCAGTCGATCGTGGGTTGGAGGGCGGGGAGAACGAGTATGAAGGCGAACGCGAGCGGCAGGGAGAGGGCGACACCGGCGGCGCTCCCGAGCGCTGATATACGGACAGCCTCCTCCCCCCGACCTTCGAGGCAGAGGGAGTGAGCGGGAAGGACTGCAAGCGATGTATCGGCGTCGGGGATGCCGAGGAACGCCCCCGGGACGAAGTCGATGAACGTGTGCGTGACGAGTGCGGCGAACATGGCCGATGCGATCATCACCGGATCGAACCATGCCAGCAGGAGCACCTGGAGCGAGAGGAGGAGGCCGGCCATGGTGTTTGCATGGATCCCGGGGACAAGACCGCTTATGACGCCGCATCCAACACCGATAGCGACACCACAACAGATACTGATGAACACGCTTGATCAATGGTCGGGGTCGGCGCGGATAAACCGACCGAATCGCATCGGGGATACAGTCATATTCTGCGGGGTAAACGTTATACCAGATGAAGATCGCCATCACCCGTCTCGCGAATAAGGCCTCGGGGGATCGCGCCCTCTGCGCCTCCTACGGCCACGATTGCTACTCGGTCTCGCCGCTCAGATCTGATGTCCGACCAGAGAGGGCCGCCGCGTTCATCGATGCCGTTCATCGCGGTGAGTTCGACTGCCTCTTCTTCACAAGCGCCCTTCCGGCCATGATCATCGCATCGAAGCTCACCCGGTGGCCCCGGGTGATCGCCATCGGGCCGAAGACCGCCGAGATCCTCGGTGAGTCCGGGATCGAGGCAGAGGTTCTTCCTGCGTACTACTCCCGGGACTTCGTTCCCTATCTCGGGGACTGGCTCCGGGGGCGGAAGGTCGGGATCCCGCGTGCTGATGTCCCGAACCCGGGGCTCCTCGATGGGATCGTCGCGGCGGGGGGTAGGTACCACGAGGAGAGGATCTATGCACTCGTCCCCACGGGTGAGGAGCTCGTCCTCGGTGATGCCGATGCCGTCCTCTTCACGAGCGCTATGTCCTACCGGGAGGCCCGGTGGCAGCCCCGTGACGGCCTCCTCCTCATAGCGATCGGGGATGTCACCGCGGATGCTATGCGGGCTGGAGGGCATCCGCCGGTGGTCGTCGGGGACGGTTCACTCGCCGGGACGCTCGACGCGCTGAACCGTCACCGGGAAGGGGTATGACCGGTCAGGGAGAGTCCCTCATCCCCGCCTCCGGGATAGTCGTCATCGACAAACCCCGTGGGCCGAGCAGCCACCAGGTGACCGCATGGGCCGGGAGTATACTCGGGCGGCGGGTGGGTCATGCCGGGACACTCGATCCCCGGGTCTCCGGGGTGCTCGTCGTGATGTTCGGGAGCGCCGTCAGGCTCGCTCCCGTGCTTCTTTCTCACGACAAGGAGTATATCTGCTTGATGCGGCTCCACGGCGATGTTCCCAGAAAGGCGGTGGATACGGTGGCCAGGGAGTTCGTCGGCCGAGTCTATCAGCGGCCGCCCAGGAGGAGTGCCGTGAAGCGGAGTCTCCGGATCAGGGAGCTCCACGAGATCGAGATCCTGGATATGGAGGGGAGGCTCGTCCTCTTCCGCGTCCGGTGTGATGCTGGGACCTACATACGAACGCTCTGCGTCCATATGGGCTACGCCCTCGGTGTCTGTGCGCATATGCAGGAGCTCCGGAGGATACGCTCCGGGCCGTTTGGCGAGGCCGAATCGGTCTCGCTCTATGAGCTTGCTGATGCCGTTGCAGCGGCCAGGGAGGAGGGGGATCCCGGTCCGCTCCAGCGGATGCTCCTCCCCCCTGCTTCCGCCATCACCGATCTCCCGAAGGTCATCATCCGTGATACCGCGGTCGATGCCATCTGCCACGGCGCCGTGCTCGCCGGTGTGGGGGTTGTCAGGGTTGAAGGGGAGTTCCGGAAGGGTGAGGCGGTCGCGATCATGACCGGGCGCGGTGAATTCGTGGGACTCGGGGAGCCTCTTGTCAGCTCATCGGCGTTGAAGCCCGGGGAGCCCGGGCTGGTCGTCGCCCCCACCACAGTCCTGATGCGACCTGGCACCTACCCACGGGGCTGGACGGTGCAACGCCGGTAGATATCATTAATAGACCAGCCCGCCAACTAATGATGCATATTCTATGCTGAGGTAGTCTAGACCGGTAAGGCGCGGGCCTGGAAAGCCCGTGGGGCGTTGAGCCCCTCGGGAGTTCAAATCTCCCCCTCAGCGTCCCTATTTCTGTGTAAAACCTTTTCCAGAGACAGCAAGTGTGTCTCGTGATGTGGTCGTGGTCGGGTCCTTTCTACTCTGCTCCGAACACCACCCTGCACCCCCGCTGCGCGTTCGGTGAGGAGCGGAATGCCCGGGAAGGGAGCTTCATCAGGCACGGTACTGGGGAGTGCCGGCGGACCGATCGCAGTGATGAAAATTTCGGAAGAGACGCAACAGACGCTACGATTTCGGGCGAATAAGGTCTGAATGCCGTTTCTTGAAAAGAAGAGATGGACCCGGCGGGATTTGAACCCGCGGCCTTTTCGTTGCGAACGAAACGATCTTCCCCTGATCTACGGGCCCAGAGATATGAGATCAGAGTATGATCTCAATATCTAACTTTTCTGCCAGTTCCTTATATCTGTTCCTGATCGTGACCTCGGTCACGCCCGCAACCTCAGCAACCTCGCGCTGGGTGCGCCGTTCGCCGCCAAGGATCGAGGAGATGTAAATGGCGGCCGCTGCAACACCAGTCGGACCTCTGCCGCTCGTAAGCTCACGCTCGCCCGCCTGCCGGAGGATCTCGACAGCCCGGCTCTGGACCTCGCCCTTCAGGTTCAGGCCCGAGCAGAAGCGCGGGACATAGTCGATCGGCGACGTCGGCAGGAGTTTGAGTCCAAGCTCGCGGGAGATGAACCGGTAGGTACGCCCGATCTCCTTCCTCGATACCCGGGAGACCTCTGCGACCTCGTCAAGCGTCCGGGGCACGCTGCACTGGCGGCATGCCGCATAGAGTGCTGCCGCAGCAACCCCCTCGATACTCCGGCCACGGATCAGGTTCTTGTCGACCGCATCACGGTAGACCACCGCCGCGGTCTCACGCACGTTCCGGGGGAGTCCGAGCGCGGATGCCATCCGGTCGAGCTCCGAGAGCGCGAACGCCAGGTTCCGCTCAGTCGCGTTCGAGACACGGATACGCCGCTGCCACTTCCGGAGGCGGTAGAGCTGGGCGCGGTTCTTGCTCGAGATGGCGCGGCCGTAGGAGTCACGGTTCCTCCAGTCGATCATCGTCGAGAGACCCTTATCGTGGATCGTGAACGTCATCGGTGCGCCGACACGGGAGCGCTTCATACGCTGGTCGTGGTCGAAAGCACGCCACTCAGGACCACGGTCGATGAACTCCTCATCAAGGACAAGACCGCAGCTCTGGCATACGAGTTCGGCACGCTCGTAGTCGTGGACGAGCTGGCGGCTGCCACACTCGGGACAGACAGACTGGACGCTCTCCTCGTGACGCTTCTTCTCCGTCTCCTTGACCTTCTGCTCCCCTCTCTTCTTCAGAGCTTCACGCTGCATCTGCAGCTGTTTTAATTTTTCAACTTCAGCCATCGATTATTCACCTATTTTGTAAAGAGTTTTTCGCCAACCTGCACGGAGCAGCCGTTGTCGCAGAGAACTACGGCATAGGGAGATGATATATTCCCAAAGATGTCTACTACCTTCCCTACGGGTTTTAGCCGACGATCCAGAACCTCACTGTAGAGACGGGGCAATTGAGCAGCATCACACCGCAAGATTAACAAGCGATTACTGCAAATACCTACAGAACGACCGGCTAACCGCAAACTGCAACCTCGAAGGTATACTCTTAGTTAGATGTATTTAGTAACGTATATATATTGACGATGTGGATATATAAACCTTTTGCTAAATTATAAATACCTTATCTTACAGATGCAGGAGGCGCCGCATATCCGCAGAGAGAACCTCCTGCGATTCCGCCTCCGTCAGCCCCGCGCCGATCGCAACCGCCCATCGTGCTTCGCGGGACATCAGATCAGACGGCGCATGGGTGTCTGAATTGATCACAAGGTGGCAGCCCGTCTCCCGGGCCACCCGCACCACGTGGCCGTTCGTCCGGTTATGCCCGGCGCGGGACGTTATCTCAAGCGCAATACCGCGCTTAGCTGCCAAAGCCGCATCCTCGATCGATAGAAGCCCAGGGTGGCCGAGCACATCAACATACTCACAGGTACAGGCGGCGTGATTGGTCCCCGGAGCAACCGGTTCCATAACCGTCTCACCGTGCACCACGACGATATCAGCACCGCGCCGCTTCGCGTCGCGCGCAAGCGCCGGGATCAGGGATGGGGGAACATGGGTGAGCTCCACACCGACGAGCAGATCCACACCGTACCGTTGCGCCGAATCCCGGACCTCGCCGATCGCCTCCACCAGCCCTGCGAGGTTCGACGCATCCGCATGGTCGGTGATAGCGATGGTGCTATAGCCGAGGACAGCCGCACGGCGAACCAGCTCCGTCGGGAGGAGTTCGCCGTCGGAGAGGATGGTGTGGGTATGCAGGTCGTACATGGTCACTTCCGGCTCCGGAGACGCTTTGCGACCCGCCGGATCAGATCCTCCTTGCTCCCCTCCCATTCCACCACAGCCCGGCCTTCACGTTCCGCCCACCGGGCGGGGTGGTGCTGCTGCTCCAGGCGATAAGGAGCCTTCATCTTTCGGAGTGCCGCTTCGATGGCAGGGAGGTCCGGGGATTTTATGCCGAGCTCCCTCGGGACCCGGCGCCCCTCCCGCCGCTGCAGCGTGGCATCGAAATAGCAGGGATACAGGATGCGCTCCGCGCTCATTGCGTACTGATTGGGTGTTAACCTATAAACATACCATGGTCAATAGTACTAACCATGCACCATATCGACGTCCATGTAGAGCAGGACATCTACGACGCCAACAACCGCATCGCAGATGCCAACGCGGATATCTTCAAAAGCCACGGCGTCCGGGCGTTTGATCTCCTCGGCGCTATCGGATCGGGGAAGACCGCCACGATCGAGCGACTCGCACCCCTCATCCGGGGACGAGGTCTCCGTGTTGGCGCCATCGCGGGAGATGTCTACGGTGACGACGACTTCCAGCGTATCGTCTCCCTCGGCGTTCCAGCCCACAACGTGAACACCGGAAAGGAGTGTCACCTCGACGCTCACCTCGTAGAGCATGCCATCGAACACCTGCCCCTCGACGACATCGACATCCTCTTCATCGAGAATGTCGGCAACATGATCTGCCCGACCGACTTCCGACTGGGTGCCGAGAAGCGGATCGTCGTCATCAGCTCCACCGAGGGGGATGACGTGGTGAACAAACATCCCATGATCTTTCGCGGAAGTTCAATCGGCGTCATCAACAAGGTCGACCTCGCCCCATTCATCGGCGCCGACCTCGACCGGATGGAGCGGGATATGCGCCGTTACAACCCCGAGATGCAGATCTTCCGGACGAACATGAAGACCGGGGAGGGGATAGAGGAGCTGCTGGACGCGATCCTCGCGTGATCAGCATGGTTAAATACCCTCCCCCCGAATAACTATAGCACTTTATCGAGATCGCAGAACCCCACGGCGGGCAATCGCATCCTCAAGAGAATATTTCAGGTGAACCATATGCAGTGGCAAGGAAGATCAGTACGGAAGCCGACGGGCGGGCGTTACCACACCTCCCAGGGCAAGAAGCGGTCGGAGATCGGCAGGGCTCCGGCGGAGACATTCATCGGCGAAGACCGCAGGAGGGGCATCCGCACCTACGGCGGCAACCAGAAGGTCCGGGCACTCCGGATGGAGTACGCAGCCGTCGCGGACCCCGCGACCGGCGAGACCCGGAGAGCGAAGATCGAGGTGGTCGAGGCAAACAGCGCGAACCCCAACTACGTCCGGCGAGGTCTCCTGACCAGGGGCGCCATCATCAGGACGGACATCGGGCGCGCACGGATCGTCAGCAGACCAAGCCAGGATGGCGTCGTCAACGCCGTTCTGCTCGCATAAGATACTTTTTTTGACTCTTCCGGGGGCTGTGCGCCCCCAGAGGATCGGTCCCTACGGCCGGACGTAGCTCCATCCCTCTGCCTGCCTGACGACCAGTTCAGCGATACCGGCGGGAACTGTGCTCACATAGTCCGGGAAGTCCTCTATGACCAGGTTCCGGGAGCGGAGGCTGTTTGCGCAGACGACAAACTGGACACCCTGTTCTGCAAGCCGATCCATGAACGCGGTGTTCGGGCCATCGGCGCAGAACCCCTTCACCCCGTCGGCATACGCCACCATCCGGATCTCGACCGCCTCCACCCCGAGTTCAGCGAAGAGGTTCTCTGCGTTGCTGAGGGCCACGGGCACCCGCCCGAGCTCGCTTGCATGGATGAGGGCACGATACCCGGGCGTCATATCGCCACCACGCTCCCACGGAGATCGGCGCTGACCGGCCCCTGCGCAAGGTAGCGCTCAAGTGCCTCGATCATGCTGGTGTCCAGCACCTCCCGATCCCTCCCGTACTTCTCCGGCACATCCTGGTCGGTGGCAAGCGCGGCCCGGTAGACGGCATCCGGATCGAGCCTCTTTCCTCCCGCAAAGAACTCCTGGATGCGGAGTCCGGGCGCGTTCTCGAGCCTGCAGTAGAGGTTGACTCCCATGCACCGCTTCACGTAACCACCCATCTGATCGTAGGGGTCGCACGCAAACGTCCGCTCGAGGTTTTCCTCCATCATCGCCCGGAGCTCCCTGCCCGTGACCTCGACCGTCGAGATATCGGGGTTCTCCGGGATCATGTTCCAGAGATCGTTTCTGGTGACCGGGCCCGGCGCCACCGGGGCACCGTAGCGGAAACCGTTAGAAAACGCCATATCCGCGCCGGTGAGATCGGAGATCGCCTGGAGGAGGAGATTGTCCATCGTGGCCTCGAGGACGGTGTTCCGGTTGAGGGGGGTCCTGGTCTCGCCGACGACCCGGGAGAGGTACTCCCGGTGCGGATCCATGACCCCCTCGACGAGATCCTCGATCCCGGGATGCGGCGGAATCGCATCATCGACGATGACGAGATCGTGCTCGAACCCCGTCACCCGTCGATCCTCGACCGTAAGGTCGAGTCGCCCGATGAATGAACCGTGGCAGCCCGACTGGATGATGATGGTCTCGCCGACGACCGCTGGCTCAAAGAGGCGGTTGTGGGTATGGCCTGAGAGGAGGAGATCGATCCCATCCACCTCACGGGCGAGCTTCACCTCCTGAGGAAAGCCGAGGTGCGATACCACGACGACCAGATCCACGCCCTCCTCATCACGGAGCCGGGCGATATGCCCCGGGAGTTCCTCGTCTCCCAGGGTGAAATGGATCCCCTCCGAGAACGATGGCGGCATCACCTTATCGACGACTGTGGCGGCGATCCCGATGACGCCTACCTGCAGCCCGTCCGTCTCGCAGACGGTGTAGGGCGGAAAGATGAGGTCACCGCTGGAGTCATCGTAACAGTTGATGGCGAGGACCGGGTAGTCAAGACTGCGAGCGATCTCCACAAACCGTTCCGGGCCGTAGGCGAACTCCCAATGAGCGGTCATGGCATCAAATTCCAGGGCGTTGAGGATCGGGACGAACGCCCCGCCCCTTGACTGCACAGCAGGGTACGTCCCGTGAATGGTGTCGCCGCAGTCAAACGCGAGCACCCTCCCCGGCCGTGCATCCCTGGCCTCGTCGAGGAGCGTGGCTATCCGGGCGTAGCCGCCGGCCGTCCGGTACTCTGCCTGGCCCCCGGCCCAGAGGAGCTCCTGGTGGGGCTCCAGGTAACCATGCGAATCGTTCATCTGCAAGATTGTGACCTGATCTCCCATGACCCGGTGAGGGAGGTCAGGGACAATAAAAGCCTTTGTGCGGCACCGGGGGAAGAGGTTCTCGGGAGGATCATATTCTTTTTACGCTTCGCGCACCCCAACTCTAGTGATGCGCAGGATATACCATCGTTTTCCCCAACAGATCGACCTCGATTTTGAACTTGCCCGACCGTTTCAGGAGATCCTCTCATGCCTGGCCCGTCTGCACGACACCCATGTAACCTCGAGGGGAGGCGAGGGCCTCATCAAAGAGAGGGTCCTCGTCCAGGTCGCGGATAGGCGGACACAGTTCCTGGATATCGATGACCTGATGCCGCTCTCCGAGCACATCAGCGAGGCAGCAGACTTCCGGTTGGCCTTTCAGAGGACGCTGCTCACCCCCGAAAAGAGGCTTCCGGTCGCGGAGAACATCTTCTACCTCCGGATGATCGATAAAGGATCGACGACGGAGTGCTATGCCGCAAAGGAGAGTCCTCACGGTGATATGGACGCGATGGACCTGCGAAGATTCCTGAAGGGTGTCTGCGAGTGAGCTTGAAGGTTGCCGTCGCCGCGCCGTTCAAGCACCTGCACAAAGACCGGCTGCAGAGGAGCGAGTTTGTCTTCTACATCGCCATCGACCGGAAGTGGATGAACAAGGAGCAGGCAAACCAGCTCCTGGAACGGGCGAGGTCGGAGGGGCTCATCGAGATGGAGAGTGGGGGTATCAGGCCGCTCTTTGATGTTGCGGCGGTCTCGATACCCCTGGGGTTTAAGCCCACCTCCGACATCCTCGTGGCGGAAAGCCCCTACGAGGAGCTCATCGGGCGGATCGCCGCCACGACGGGGAAGACGCCGCAGGATGTTGTCGCGGAGCTCCATCGGATCGTCAACCACTTCGACGGCAACCTCTTTGTCGAGGCGGCGGTGGTCATACTCGCCAAGAAGCACGGGGTGGCGTTTGAGGATGCGCTGGACGCCCTCAAGAGGGAGGTCGTGAAGAAGCGGTGACGGTCGGGGCGAATTACCCCCGCCGTTCGGCGATCTCCTTCGTGAGCCTATCCATCCACGCCGGGATCCGCACATCAGCGTGCGGGTACTGGGTCGGGACGTAGGGCTTGATATCGATGAGCGGGCTGCCGTCGACGGCATCGAGCCCTGTGACCTCGAGTACATTCCCGCGCCGCGCCTGCAGGCAGACGACGGTTGCAAGCACGGGGTTTGGGCGGGCGGGGCTGCATGTCGAGAAGATCCCCGTACTCGGTATGTCCGCCCGGCCCATCGGGTGCACGCGGTTGACGGCCCGCCCCTCATCGGGCACCTTGTGCCCCCAGTAGAGCACGGTTATGTGCGAGTAGCCCTCGATACCGTCGAGCAGCTCGATACGACTCTCGTCGAGGACGATCTCGGAGGTTGCCTCCCTTGCGCTACGGATATGAGCCCCGCCTGCGCCGTCTCCCTCCCGCATGGAGATGCCATCCCCGCCTGCGACGAGGGAGGGCTCCTGCACGGCGTTGTGGATGATCCCCACAGGCCGCAGGACCATGCCGGGGATGTCCGGTGATGTTGTATGCATGTTCATACTCTGGCATTCGTTCGTAATAACAACGCCGGTGGCTGCATAGACGGGCTCCCGCGCCGCCAGAACCCCAAAGGTTAATCGTGCCCGCGCACATTCAGAGAATGGTATGCATGATCTCGAGTCCTGCTCCCTCTGCGAGTGGAGGTGCGGGGTCGATCGCCTGCAGGGCGAGCGGGGGGTATGTCGTGTCGGCCGGGCGGAGGTGGCGGCGACGATGTGTTCGGGCACCCTTGCGAGCTATATCGTCACCCTGACTGGGTGCTGCTACCGCTGTCTCCACTGCAACGCCTACCGCATCTCCCAGTACCCCGATCCGGGCTGGCAGTACGCCGGCCACGTTCCGGCGGCGGTGCTGGTCGCCAACGCCCGGGAACGGATCGTCGCCTACAGGGGCCCGCGTATCCGGATGATCGGCTTTACGGGCGGAGACCCGATCATCCACCTCCCCTACATCGAGGAGGTCGCGGCCGAGGTGGAGCGGCAGGGACTCGATCTCAGTATCGGTATATCGACCGGTGGCTTTGGAACACTGGAGGCGATGGAGCGGATCGTCGATCTCTGCCGGACGATCACCCTCGAGATCAAGGCATTTTCGGATCCGGTCCACCGCGCTCTCACGGGAGCGCCGGTGGCTCCGGTGCTCAGGAACGCGGAGTATCTCGCGCATGAGGGAAGGGACCGCATCAGGGTCTTTCGGACGGTGGTGATCCCCGGCATGACCGATCGCGAGGTGGGCGATATCGCAGCGTTCATCGCCACGCTCGACCCGGGCGTGCCCTACAGGCTCATCGGGTTCCGGCCAAACAACGTCCTCTACTACCACCCCGGGCCGCCAAAGGAGCAGATGGAACGGCTCTGCGCGGTCTGCCGCGATGCAGGGCTTCTCGACGTGGCCTGGAGCGGCTACTATCCTGAGGCGGTCCCTGACGGTATCGTCGATGTGGCCGACCGCCTCGCCCCCGCATACGAAGAGGACCCGGCGGCGGCGCTCACCGCCGCGTATGCGGCTGCATGCGGATGCCCCACCCATCCCCGTGACTGCGGGGCATGCTCCCTCCGCGATCGCTGTCCCGCCACGCTCAGGGAACCCTGGCGCGGCCGGTAGAACCGACCCATGCCGGGACGAAGGTCATTTGAAAAGAAGTATAGGGATCTATTCTGCGGCCGCTTTTGGCTCGTTGAAGTGTTCGGCTAGCGACTTTGCACCGTGCTGCTTCACGACGGCGTTGATCTGGACGAGATCAGCGCTGATCTCGTTACCCCGCACCGATTTTCTGCGGCGCTGTCCATCTATGGTTGGGTGGAACCCGACGCCCTTGGAGAGCAGGATCCGCCGCCGCGCGGAACCCGGGAGGTCGCGGCGTGCCGGTATGCCGGTCCTGTCTGTGGCGCCGGTGATCCTGATCCTGTAGCCAGCAAGGCCAAGGATCCCCCCGTCGATCTCGTCACCGATGCGCTTGCCGATGAGCGCCCGTGCGGCAGGATCGGCCGCATCGATCTTGTATGAACGCCCGGTATCCGGGTCTGATAGGATGATCTTGAAATCCACCATCTTGACGACTCCTTCGAAAGTACCTATACAATTTGAGAATGTGGTATTAAAAGCCTGCTTCCGCAGAGCTCGCCGGCGGTACAGGAATCCGCCCGGGAGAACAGGCTCACTTCCCCCAGAAGGGATCCTCCCGACGTTTGAGGGAGGTGAACTCCTCCAGGATCTCCAGCATGCTCGGGCTTAAGAGATCGAGCATCTCCCGCTCGATCACCTTCACGTGCCGCTCCGGTATATCCACGTAGAGGTCATCGCCGACGTTTATCTGGCGGCCGACGGTCGGCCCCTCGATCGAGATAGCCACCTCCTTGCCCGCATCCACCTCGTGGACAGTCTCGCTCCGGTCCTGAATCTGCCTGAGATGGCCTATCCTCTTTCCGTCTGTGAGGATAAGGTTGACATCGCTCTGGAGTTTCCCGCCGAGAACCCTGACGCCGACGACCGCGGGGTTACTCTGCCTGAAGACGCAGTCCGGGAGGAGCCGGATCTTTGCGGGCATGATCAGCTTCTCGAACCGCTGGCGCTCGAGCTCCTGTTTCTTTGCATCCCGCCACTCCACGTAGTCATCGATGAGCTGGTAGATGACTCCGCCCTCAAATACGCTGACGTGCGATATCGAGGCATCGGCCAGGGTATCGACTGCATCCGGCAGGATGGGGGTGTTGAAGGCGAGGATGGCGCTGTAGAGGGGATCCTTGATCGTCCCGGCCTCGATGACGTCGTGACGGGTGACCGGCCCGACGGCGGCGCGCATCACCTGGATCTGGTGCCCCTCAAGCTCCTTTGAGAGGGCTTCGAGGGCACCGATGGTATCTGCCCTGATGATGATCCCGAGATCGGAGAGGGTCACCTGGATGTCCTGGACCTCATGGCGGACCTGCTCGATCACCTCATCCCGGTTGGAACCCTTGATTGCGCGCAGGGGAGAGCCTGCGATGACGCTATCGAGCCTCGGGGCGGCCACCTTGATGCCTGCAGCAGCGGTGACGGATCTGACTCGCTCGAACCGCTCCTCCACCAGGATCTCCTTCATGGGCCGTGGCTTTAAGAGGGAACGCACCTTGGTCTCGATGATCTCCTCGTTCCCTGCGACGACGATCTCATCCCCGACTGAGAGGGTTCCGTCATAGAGGATCACATCCAGCGTCATTCCAAGCCCACGTTCCTCTTTCACCTCAAGCACGGTGCCGGCGCCGGGACCATCGGCGCTGACCGTGAGATTCTCGGTCATGTAGCGCTGGGCAAGCCCGATCAGCACCATGAGGATGTCGGGGATCCCCTCGCCGGTGAGGGCGCTCGTCGGTACGATGCAGATGTTCCGCGCGAAATCGGTGACCCGGTCGAACCGTTCGGAGTTGAACCCGAGGTCTGAGAGTTTCCCGACAAGCTCGTAGACCTTCGTCTCGAGGATGCCCTGGACGCGCTCGTTCTGCTTTTCAAACGTCTTTATGAACGGTTCGCCCTTCTGGGCGCGCCAGCCGTGGATACGATCGACCTTGTTGGCCGCGATGACGAACGGGGTCTTGTAGTTGCGCAAGATCTGGAGCGCTTCGATCGTCTGGGGCCGGAAGCCCTCGTTGATATCCACCACGACGATCGCCATATCGGCGAGCGCCCCCCCGCGCGCGCGGAGGGTGGTGAAGGCGTGGTGCCCCGGGGTGTCGATGAAGAGGAGGCCCGGGACGTTGATGCTGACCCGGCTCAAGGCTCCGCTCATGCGGGTGATTGCATCGATGGGAACGAGCGTGGCGCCGATGTGCTGCGTGATCGCTCCCTCCTCCGTTGACGTCACGGATGAACCCCGGATCCTGTCCAGGAGTGACGTCTTACCGTGGTCTACGTGGCCCATCACGCAGACGATGGGGGTCCTGATCGTTGATCTCTTTGCCATGACAATCACTTTCCTGTATGTGGAGTATAGATGAATATTTCCCGAAAATCATGGGATATCGATTATTTCTTTCTGGATTGCGCCGCCATCTGACTGGTTCCTGTACCCTCCGGGGCACCCGGATCGATGGTATGTTATAGAGCGTGGATTTTATTAATGGTTCTCCTGGAATCGCAATCCCCCCCGGACGGTGGAGATCTGGTCGGGAGGGGTTCGGGGACTACTGCGTCATGTCGTCGAAAATTCGGAGATCTTCGGAGGTGTCTTGAGCCCTCCTTGCGCCCTTTACCGTCATATTGAAAGCAGACTGGGGAGAGGGGCGCATGCCACCTCCCCGTCTGCCCCTCCCCCAGAGGCGATACCTCCCACGGTCCAGGGCATGGGGAGAGTCTGAAGAGGGAGCCAGCGCGTGAATTTCCTCTCCCGGATACGGCTTTCCTCGGGTATCGCCACGACTGCCCCCGGCCCCGGCCCCGGGGCGGGGGATGCCGGCATATTGAAACCAGACGGGTGAGGGGAGATCTCGGAAAACCAGGTTATTGTCGTCATTCCGTGTGATCGGTGGCGTTCCATCTCGTCAAAATCTCTGAAGATACGGTGACAACGAGCACTACGCCTGCGCCTGCAGCCGTGGATCCGTCGCGCCCTCCAGACCTCGCACGGGTGTCGGGATGGTGCAGAGATACATTAATCAAATCTGACCACCAATTACTATGAGTACATCTGCCAGGGTGGGGTAGACGGTTATCCTAAGGGACTGTGGATCCCTCGACCCGGGTTCGAATCTCGGCCCTGGCCCTTCTATTTCTCTTCGATCTTCGCCCCGGAAGCGGGGGTAGTTTACGCGATCCGCTCTCCAGCACCCCAAAGCCGGGGGGTCTGGTCGTAGATCTCTTCGACTGTGAGGACAACTGCTGCCATATTCTCTATGCGGGCCGCAAATTCCTCAGTATGTCCTGCCCAGACATCCTTATTGAGCGCCGCTGTCACCTCATCGTGCCTGTGGATCACCGCTCGCCCCTTCACCTTGTAGGCTGTAAACGGGGGGGTCCATTCCCAGACGCAGATCGACGCGACAGGGTTCTGTACGAGGTTTTCGTAGGTCTGCATATAGTAGAGCTCACCCCATATGACGGTCTCAGGATCCCTGACCGTGATCGATTTGGCTGCGACGTTGGGTATTCCGCCGACCCCGGTGGTCGCGACGGGGACGGAGTGCCAGTCCCGCAGGAGCACAATAAGGCCATCAGGCATCATCACCATGGATCAATCACACCTGGACTGTTGCACTTGCGATCGTAGCATATGAGGTTGATCATCCCTGCACCGCTCAAGGGTAGCCCGTGACCGTTCTGACACGGATACACAGAGGCGACGGTGCTTGGGGCAACCGACCCCTCCCAGGCTCGATCCGGCAAGATCCTTCGAAGCTAACGTATGCTATATCTACCCGGCACACCATATCGCAGACCATGAAGAGAATGACTCTCAGCCTGCTCCTCCTCGCAGGCCTCATCACACTCACCTGTATCGTCGCGGGGTGCATCGATACGTCGGGAACGACGATCACAGACCCGACCCCTCCACCGGATGTTGGTCCCGGCGACGTCTCGGTGGGGAATGCTCGCTTCGCATCCGATCTCTACGGGCAGCTTGCAGCCGATCCACACTATGCGGGGAAGAACCTCTTCTTCTCGCCCTACAGCATCTCCTCAGCCCTGGCGATCACCTCCGAGGGCGCCCGGGGCAAGACCGCCGACGAGATCAGGGCGGTACTCCACCTCCCGGCAGACGACGCTCTCCGAAGAGAAGGGTTTGCAGCGATCGATGCCTGCCTGAACACCGGGGATGAAAACTATACCCTCCGCACAGCAAACGCTCTCTGGGCTGAGAAGACGCACCTATTCCTCCCCGAGTATGTCGATGTGGCCAGGCGCTGGTACGGAGCGGACGCGATAAACCTTGACTTCATCAACGACCCCGAGGGATCGCGTGCAACCATCAACCGCTGGGTCGAGGAGAAGACCGAGGAGAAGATCCCCGATCTCCTCCCGCGCGGCTCGATCGATGCACTCACCAGGCTCGTGATCACAAACGCCATCTACTTCAAGGGTACCTGGGCCGACCAGTTCGACCCGGAGAAGACCCGGGAGGAGGAGTTCCGTATCGGGCCCGGTGAGGTCGTGACCGTCCAGATGATGCAGCGGGCGGATACCACATACGGATACAGCGAGACTGATACCCTCCAGGTGCTTGAGATGCCGTATGCGCATGGGAGCGGCAGCGAACTCTCGATGCTCATCCTCCTCCCGAAAGAGGACAACCTGACGGCCGCAGAAGAGGCGCTCGGGGCGATCGATGATCTCAGGCAACCCCTCGGCAAACAGCGCGTCGATGTCTTCTTCCCGAAGTTCACGCTTGATGTGGGGTACAGTCTCCCGGAGATGCTTGCGGAGATGGGGATGCCGACGGCGTTTACCGACGGTGCTGACTTCTCGGGGATGGATGGCACAAGAGATCTCTCCATAAGTGACGTCGTCCATAAGGCGTTTGTCGATGTGAACGAGGAGGGCACCGAGGCCGCGGCAGCGACCGGGGTAGTCGTCGGTCCGGTGAGCGCACCGCCGACTGCAGTACCCGTCTTCCGGGCGGACCACCCGTTCGTCTTCCTCATCATGGAGAAGGATTCCGGCACG
>JAAZOW010000004.1 GCA_012797575.1 Methanomicrobiales archaeon
GTCGTATATGGTGTCGCTGTCGCCACGGTTGAATGCAGATATGTACGTCTTGAGTGTGGCTTCCGGCGTGTTGGTCTTCTTCGTATCAAGGAGCCCGGTACATCCTGCTGCCGAGGTGGCAAGGATCAAGATGATCAGGCTTGAGGCTACTAAAAGTCGCTTCATGATGTGCGTATGCGCCGACGGGTGCTTATGTATTTCGATCAGTTCCTCCGGATGACGTATGCGTGTTACTCTTCATCAGGTCGCATACAGCTCTTCATCGGAGTGGGAACACCCACAGGCCCCCTGTTGCCGCAATGCGCCTCCAGCAGGCAGGAATGTGCGGAAAAATGTCGAATAAAAGAGAAGGGGAAAAGGTAGTTCACCGGAACATCGAGGCAGGCGCCCCTGCACTATCATAGATGTGGGTGATGTACCTCGTTCCGAATACTCCCACAAATGGACCGATGAGGACCGCTATGACGATGCTCAGGAGGAACGCCAGGAGCCAACCGATGAACGGGATCAGTACAAGGATGACAGAGATGATACCCATAGCGATCGAAAAGACAAAGGCAGCTACAGCGGCGACGATCCAGAATATGACCAGTGCGAAGACGTAGCTCACCCACCCGATCTCTCCTATATGGGCGATGATGGCGCTGAAGTTGAACGCCTCCCCAAAACTATCTGTCCTTGCGAAGCGCACCAGACCCATCAGAGCGATGAGGGAGAAGACAAAGAGGAAGATCATACCGATGAGCATGCCGATCAGTGCCCCAGCGCCTGGGCTGCTTGCCGCTCCCCCCATCATGATGCCCGCACCGCCGGCGACCATGAAGACGACCGTTGGTATGATGAAATAGATGATGCTTACGACGAAGAGCTTAATACCGTTGATGAACATGCCAACCCAGTCGTCAAGCGGGGGCATTCGAGACTCGCCCCTATAGATCTTCCATTGATACCCCCACCAGAGCGGAAAGATGACCATGCTGATGAAGAGCAGGAGCCATTTCCCCCAGTTGCCCAGCAGGCCATCTTTGGTGTAGGCAAAAGAGTTGCCGAGCATAGAACCATAATTCATTTACTACTCACCCCGAGGTTAATCAACCTTTATGGACTGGGTATTTATAGGTTTCGCAAACCCAGTACCTCATATAGGTCACTTTGACCAAAAGAGGCGGTCTTCAACAGGCCTTGTCGCCAGGGAAGGGTCAAGATCCACTCCCGCGCGGGAGACTCGCAGTGGGTGGCAGAATGGGTGTGCGTCAGTGCTCATAGTCAATCGTACATTCGGGAGATCTTTTGGGGGTATTTTTGCCCCTCTTCGCGCTCTTTGCAGTTTTTCTCCACTCTGCCCCGAGCAGGGGATACTGCATATTGAGCCCAGAGAGACAGAGGGGAGGGGGCTTCTTGCCCCCTCCCCAGAGGCGATACCTCCCACGGTCCAGAGTATGGGGATACGCCCCGGGTATCCCCCTCCCGGGGCGGGGTGGGGGATGCTGGCATATTGAAAGAAGGGGGAGACCTCGCAAAACCAGGTTATTCCCGCCATTCCGCGTGATTGTTGGCGTTACACCTCACCGCACCAAAATCTCTGAAGATACGGTGACATGATGCCTCGCGAGGGGTCCCGTCCCTCACCGTCAGGCGGGAGGCGGTAGCGGGCGAGTGCACCGCCTTTGATATCGCCCGAGGGAGATCAGCGGGAAGGGAGTATCACTTCATGGCACCCTATTCTCGAAAAACCCTCCCACGCTCTCATAGACTTCGGCCAGGTAGCGGGCGTGGAAGACGCCGTACGCCACCCCGAGAAAGAGGCTGATGATCCAACCCAGGATCGGGATGTTTGCGAGGAGGCCAACCACGAAGCTGTAGACCAGACCGATCACGATGAGGATGATGACCGCAAGGATCCAGGCTCCCCACCCGATCTTCCCGATCTGGGCAAAGATCGTGCCGAGCCTGAACGCCTCAACGAACTTCCCGGTTTGGGCGAACCGCACGACCGCAAAGAGCGAGACGAACGATATCAGGACTGCGACGAGCCCTGCAAGCAGGAGCCCGAGGAGAGCGGCGGCGAGCACCGGGATCCAGGCCGCAGAATCGGTCGCCCCTTGCGCCCCGATGGCCGAGAGGGCCGCAAGCCCCCCAAAGTAGATCAGGACCAGGATCGTCGGGATCGCATAGATCAGGTTGATGATGTTCCACTTCCACCCGTCGACAAAGAGCCTGCCCCATCCCCCGATATCGGGGGCAGGCCTCCGACCGGAGAGCACCCGCACGATATAGCCGTTGTAGAGCGGAACCAGAAACAAGGTAAAGATCTGAATGAGCGAGAGGATAACCAGGATGATCCACCGCCCCCATCTGCCCCAGAGGGTCTCTTTTGTGTACCCAAATGCCCCAGATACGATCGCACCGTAGTCCATGAGCAACCACCTTCAGGCGTGAAGGGGCGGTAGCGCACATAACCGTTTGGGAGCACCCGGGGAGGCTGGCACTCACTCCGCAGATCAGCCTGGATCGAACACACCCTAAGCCCTTGTTCCGATTGACCGGCGTTCAATCAAGATATCCCTCCCCGAATTCGCCCCGGGGGCTGGCACCTGACCCTGGAGCAGCGATCTATCTGGTGAGAGGAGAGGGAGCCAGCGCTACCAACATGCGGTCCGGGTGGCGCCAAAGCCCCCTCAGTATCCCGACCGGGGATGCTCTCATAGGGAGATTGGCCTGCTAGATCACGCGGAATCCGGCACCCTTCTTGCGCACCAGGCCGATCTTTCTGAGATCGTTGAGGAGCCCGTTCACAAACCCTGGGGTGAGATCCAACGCGATCGACCATCCTTCCTTGGTACTCCCCACAGCGCTGCTCTCGAGCGCCTCTGCAACCTCCGGCGGAGTCAGCGTCCCGCCCTCCTCGAGGATCTCCATGGTTCTCGCAACGACGATCTGTTTCAGGGAGATGCCCTCCCGAAACGATATGTACGCATCCTCGTCGATGTCCAGGGCGTCGGCAATTTCATCGACTTTGTCAAGATCTGCTCCAAGAATAACGCGGGGACCAAACTCCAGCCGGCACTCAGGCACCGCGACGATGGTCACCTCTGCCTGGATCCCGTGCTCGGCAAAGACATCGGGAGCCACATCCTCGGTGAGGCCACCAGGAAGGGTGAGGACGACATCCTCAGGGTCCACGTATTGTTTCACGACCATTCCTTCATCCCCGACCTCGATCAGGCCGTTCTCGCCCAGGGTGGCGAGTGCCATGAACTTGTAGAACGTGGCGCTCTTGTCGCCTGGTGGTGGAGCCCCCGAAGCAGGCCTGCCGGATGGATTCATCCACTCTTCGATGCTTGCCTTTGGGATAACATCCCCGGGTGGGAATCTCTCCATGAATTCAGCGATGGTCTTGGCGATGCGCTCTGTCACATCGAGGTAGGGGTCATACAACTCAAGGGGCTCGTCTTCTTCGGTATCACCCTCACCACGGAACTCCTCAGCGAGCTTCCTGAGCCGCGCAATCTCCTCTCTCAGCAGTGTCTTAATATCCTTGATCGCTCCTTTTGCAGAAACCAGTCTCTTTAACGTGACCGTCTGCGTGACGCGGGCCGGCATGCCCGCCTCCTTGAAGGCACGCGCAATTTTCGGGGTGTCGATCGGATCGTAGATAGTGAGTATCTCCTCAAGCACCATATGGCATCTTCACACGAGGTTGTATGCACCACCTGTTCATAAGGCCGTCAGTCGGGGGATGCATGATTGAGTCCCTGATGCGGTCTCATGTGGCCATTCTCGTTTGAGCGCAGGCTTCGAGGATCGAGGTCTCTCTCCCCCCCGGACAGACTGAAGTGCCTGAAGGTAGAGCCTTCTGCCTTCACGGCGCGGGCGAAGGCGGGAGCGACCCCGCCCGGGTAGAGAGTTTCGATGACCCGCTGCCAGGGGGACGGGCAGAATCTCCGGAGTCGCTACACTAGTGCATCATGTCACCATATCTTCAAAAGATCTTGACGTGTGAGATGGAACGCCAACAATCACGCATAATGGCGGGAATAACCTGGTTTTGCGAGATCTCCCCCTCCCCTGTCTGGTTTCAATATGACAGGAAAGGGTGCGAAGAGGGGTAAAAGCGCCCCTGAGGATCTCTTGAATATATGATTGACAACGAGCACTAGTACACAGAGGCCGCTCCGAACACAAGTGCAGCCATCACTGCAAAAAGCATGAAGATGATGAATAAGCCTATCCAGATTATCAGACCCGCGACGAGGTTATAGCCAAATACTGCGAGTGCCCGTTTCAGGAAGCTGTCTGACACCAGCCATCCCTTGTAGCTGTATGTATCCGTCCCACCATTGGACATGGTCTAGCATTGCCAGGATGCAAGATAAAAAGATTCCCTTTGACGGTGGCCCCCACCAGATGGGTATCCCACTTCCACTCACCGACAAAGAGCCCGCCCCAGCCCTGGAGACGAAGCCTTCCTGCCCCGGCCACACCTGGCCGCAGAGAGATCGCCTGGAAAGAGGGGGGATGTGGTCAGTGCCGGAAGTGGCGCACGCCTGTAAAGATCATCGCTACATTGAGCCGGTTTGCCGCATCGATGACCTCCTGATCCCTGATCGAGCCGCCCGGCTGGACGAGCGCCGTCGCCCCCGCCGCTACCGCGACCTCCAGGGTGTCAGGGAACGGCAAGAAAGCGTCTGAGGCGACCGCCGAGCCAGCAAGGGGCTTCCTGGCCTTCTTCACCGCGATCTCTGCAGACTCGACCCGGTTCATCTGCCCGGCGCCGATCCCGAGGACCGCTTTTTCGTCCGCAAACACGATGGCGTTACTCTTCGTGTGCCGGCAGACCTTCAGGGCGAGGTCCATCGCCCGCATCTCCCGGGCATCTGGCTCCCGCTCGCTCACGACCCTCCACTCCTCCTGGTAGGGTGCAGCCCGCTGGACCAGGACGCCACCGTCGATACTCCGGATCTCGTCCTGGACCACCGCGTCCGGCAGCCTGAGCACCCGCATATTCTCCTTCACCCGCATGATCTCGAGCGCCTCCGGAGCGTAGGAGGGAGCGATCACGACCTCGACGAACGTCTTTGTGATCTCTCGTGCGACATCCCCGGTGACCTCGCGGTTCATGGCGACGATCGACCCGTAGGCTGAGACCGGGTCGACCTCCCGGGCGGCGATGTAGGTCGCAAGGAGATCCTCGCCCGTCGCAACGCCGCAGGGGTTGGTGTGCTTGACGATGACTGCAGCGCACTCCTCAAACTCCCGGATCAGCCCGACAGCAGCATCGAGGTCGAGGTAGTTATTGTAGGACATCGGTTTGCCCTGGATCGGTTCTGCCGAGGCGATACCAGCCTCTCCATAAACCGCTGCGGATTGGTGCGGATTCTCACCATACCGGAGCGCCCGCCCATTCCCGAACTGGACGGTGAGAACTTCAGGGAACGCCCGGTCGATACCGGTGAGGTAGTTTGCGATCGCTCCATCGTAGGCCGCTGTCCTGGCAAACGCCTTCGAAGCAAGACTCAATCGCTCGTCAGCTGTAAACCCTCCCCTCCGGACAGCGTCTGCAGCCATACGATAGTCGCCGGGGTCCACCACAACCGCCACGTACGTATGGTTCTTCGCCGCCGCCCGCACCATCGCCGGGCCGCCGATATCGATGTACTCGATGATCTCATCGAGCGAGAGCCCGGCATCGCTCATGGCCTCGAAGGGGTAGAGGTTCACCACAACAAGGTCGATCGGGTCGATGCCGTACTCCTGCATAACGGCGTCGTCGACGCCGCGACGGCCAAGGATACCCCCGTGCACCTTCGGGTGGAGGGTCTTTACCCGGCCGTGCATCATCTCAGGAAACCCGGTGTAGGTAGAGACGTCCGTATACGAGATCCCCGCCTGCTGAAGTGCAGCCCCGGTGCCGCCGGAGCTCAGGAGCCGGTAATTGTGCTCTACGAGCACTCTTGCAAGATCAACGATGCCGGTTTTATCCCAGACAGAGAGCAGTGCCCATCTCATGGTCACTCGTGAGCAGGATGGAGAGATATATGTGGCGTTGTCAGCACAGCTGGCTACCTTCCACCCCCCCCAGGGAGCAAGAACGATCGCGTGCACCGTCCGCAGATCTGCGCACCAGGGGAGAATACTGCCGACTGGGTCCCCGATCGGCGAAGTGGCTCCCTGGAGGGTTCGAATGTCTGCAGCAATCATCAATGCTATATAGAACTACATTACAATGAATAATCAAACAAGTACATTATATCATTCTCAAGCGGGTTAGACATATGAAGGAGGAAACATCCGAACCAACCGAGAGGCAACAGGATCTCGCAGAAGAGACGGATGCAGCATCTCCAACGCTTGAAGATCTGCAGAAGGCCTATGACGACCTGAACAGCCGGTATCTGCGTCTTGCAGCAGATTTCGACAACTACCGCAAACGGATGGCCCGGGAGATCGAGGCCCGCACAACCTTTGCCATCGAAGACTTTGCTGTGGAGTTGCTCGAGGTCGTGGATAACTTCGAGCGGGCAGAGAAGGCAGATGGTGCAGGCCTCCGGGAGGGGATGGAGCAGATCAAAAAACTCTTCATGACCATCCTCGATCGGCATGGCATTAAACCCATGATATGCCGGGATCTTCCCTTCGACCCGGAGCGGCAGGAGGCGGTCGCCTACGTTCCTTCTGATGCAGAGGAAGGTATCGTGATCGATGAGGTCATCTGCGGGTACTGCATGCAGGATAAGGTCATCAGATGCGCAAAAGTCGTGGTATCTAAAGGATTAGAGGAGTAAATATGGTTTCAGAGAAAGTTCTTGGCATTGATCTTGGAACAACCAACTCATGCATGGCGATCATGGAAGGCGGGCAGCCGGTGATCATCGCCAACGCCGAGGGCGGGAGGACTACCCCGTCGGTCGTGGCGTTCACCAAGGACGGCGAGCGTCTGGTCGGCAACGTCGCAAAGCGGCAGGCGATCACGAACCCGAACCGCACCGTCCAGTCGATCAAACGTAAGATGGGCACAGATGACAAAACCGTCATCGGAGATAAGAGCTACACGCCACAGGAGATCTCTGCGATGATCCTCCAGAAACTGAAGCTGGACGCAGAGGAGTACCTGGGCGAGAAGATCACAAAGGCCGTCGTGACGGTGCCCGCCTATTTCAACGACGCCCAACGTCAGGCGACGAAGGATGCCGGGACCATCGCGGGCCTTGAGGTCCTCCGGATCATCAATGAGCCGACCGCAAGCGCTCTGTCCTACGGTATCGATAAGGAGGGCGAGGCGACGGTGCTCGTCTACGACCTCGGAGGCGGTACATTCGATGTCTCCATCCTCCAGCTCGGCGACGGCGTCTTTGAAGTCAGATCGACCGCCGGGAACAACCGCCTCGGTGGCGACGACTTCGATAAACTGGTCGTCGACTACCTGGTCGATGAGTTCAGGAAGCAGGAGGGCATAGACCTCAGAAACGATCCGGTCGCCATGCAGCGGCTGCGAGACGCGGCCGAGACTGCAAAGATTGAGCTCTCCACCGTCCAGAAGACCAACATCAACCTTCCCTACATCACCACAACCGAGAGCGGTCCTAAGTTCCTGGACGTCGATCTCACCCGCGCGAAGCTTGAACACCTCATCACCGATCTGGTCGAATCGACCCTCGGCCCGGTGAAGCAGGCGCTCTCCGATGCCAAACTGGGTGCTGACGATATCGACCACATCCTCCTCGTCGGAGGTTCGACCCGGGTGCCGCTCGTCCAGGAGACCATAAAGAAGGTCCTCAAGAAGGAGCCGGATAAAGGTATCAACCCCGACGAGTGTGTCGCTCTCGGTGCAGCCATCCAGGGTGGCGTGCTCACGGGCGAGACCAAGGACGTCCTGCTCCTGGATGTGACCCCGCTCTCGCTCGGCATCGAGACCCTCGGGGGTATCGCAACGAAGCTCATCGAGCGCAACACCACCATCCCCACGAGGAAGAGCCAGATCTTCTCGACCGCAGCCGATGGTCAGAC
>JAAZOW010000339.1 GCA_012797575.1 Methanomicrobiales archaeon
GGGGGGGGTGTTTAAAAAAAAAAGGAGGGGGGGGGGGGGGGCCCCCCCCCCCCCCCCCCGTCTGCCCCTCCCCCCGAGGCGATACCTCCCACGGTCCAGTGTCTGGGGCGAGTCTGAAGAGGGAGCCGGTGTGTGGGTTCGCTCTCCCGGATACGGTCTTCCCCGGGTATCTTCCTCCTGGGGTGGGGGATGCTGGCATATTGAGAGCAGAGAGATAGGAGCGGGGGGGGCAGGACGTATCAGGCGCGCTGGAGCGAGGCCCAGATCTGGTTCCGTTCGAGGATGACCCAGTAGCGGCGCAGCTCGGCCTCTGCCGCCCCGGGGTCGGGGTAGTGGCTGCCGACCAGCCGCCAGAACCGCGCTGAGTGGTTCTGTTCCCGGAGGTGGGCCGCCTCGTGGACGACGATGTACTCCTGCAGGGCCTCGGGGAGGGCTATGACGCGCAGGTTGATGTTGATGTTCCCGAGCGATGAGCAGCTCCCCCACCGGGTCCTCTGGAGTTTCACCGCGATGCGCCCCGGTCCGTCCCCCACGAGGTCAGGGTAGGCCTCCAGGCGATCGGCGACCTCCTCTTTGAGCATACGGGTGAGGGTTTGCCGGAGGGCGGAGGGGGAGGGGAAGGCAACGCGCCGGGTGGCCTCATCGACTGAGAACCGATCTCCGGTGACCGGGGCATAGAACCGTCCACGCAGGAGGAGCTGGTCCTCCCTTCCGCGCCCCTCTGCGCCCATGTGGTCAAATTTCGCGCGCTGTTCCTCGATCCAGGTCGCATTACGTTGCAGGAACACGCCGACATCGAAGGATGGGGGCGCGACCACTCGCAGGGTTCCATCCGGCCGGACCTGCAATCGGGCAGACTTCACCGCCTTCCGCACAACGGTCGTGCCGGCCGGGATCCGGTCATCTTCGATCCGGTGCATGGCCCCAGGTACTGGGAGCGGGGATGGGAAAAAGCCCGCGATCCGGCATGTACCTATACGTGATGATGTCAGAGATTGTACAGGAACGTGATCGTGCTCATGGACGCGGGGTGGTAAACGTTGGAACTCAAGATCGGCGATATCGCAGAGATCACCGGGGTCCCGGAACGGGAGGTCCGGGTGCTCGTCCAGACGTACGAGGACCTCTTTTCCTATCGGACCATCGGCCCAGTCAGGATCTTCCCCGAACGAGCGGTCCAGATCGTCAGGGAGATCATCGACCTCTCCGGGGAGGGTCTCACCACAGATGAGATCATCGAGGCGGTCCACTCCGGCGGTGCACCGACCTCCCCCCGAGAACCTGAGGCCGACCGGCCCACCCCTTCACTCCCGCCCGGGGTGGCGTTCGATCTCCGGATGATGCAGGAGACGCTGGCCCGACAGGAGCGCCGGATAGCGCACCTGATCGCTGAGCTTGAGCGGGAGCGGGAGGAGGTGGACCGACTCAGGCAGGCCGTCGACGATCTGCAGGGGCAGTTTGCGATCGTCGCAGAGTGGGTGGACTACTTCGACCTGCAGATGGATGAGGCCACCCTCCCGGCACTTGAGCGGATCCGGAGGGCTCTTTTGGGACGGGGCGGCCCGGGTAGGGGGGTGTAGCGGACGATCCCGGTCTATGGGCACCTGGGCTGCTGGCAGGGCGGAGCTGCTCGGGATATACGGGTGGCTCAGTTCCCCCCACCCCGGAGGATGCTTCAAGGTTGTTTTTGCGGGTGGCCGGAGGATGAAGCGATGCGGTAGCTGACGCACCAATACCGGCAAAGCCAGATGCTGCCATCGAGCTGGCCGGTTCACGATCCCTCCGGGGCTCTCCGGGGGCTCTGAGATGTCCCCGGCTTGAGGCAGCGTTGCCACCCTCTGTCCGAGGGTAAATCCGCGCGGAAATGGCGTCCCGGCGGCCAGACGGGATAATTTTGCCATCAACTATACCTTTTTGTGACACTTGCCGCCAGTATATAATAGCTCAAAGATCGTCTTTACTGAAGGGTATACTATCATGGAGGATACATCTGATGGCTCAAACGAGTGAACCAAACAAGGATACATGTAATGGGAACTGTGCCAGCTGCCCGTCTGCGACTGGATGCGATGATCCAAGAAACGCGAGCGCCCCCAAAGGCCTTCCTCCGAAGGCCAATGTCAACGTCAAACACGTCATCCTCGTCCTCTCCGGGAAGGGTGGGGTCGGGAAGAGCACGGTATCGGCGAATCTAGCATATTCTCTCGCCAACCGTGGTTACAGCACAGGGCTCATCGATCTCGATATCCACGGCCCGAACATACCGAAGATGCTGGGCATCGAAGGTGCCCGTCTCCAGTCCTATGACGGAAAGGTCATCGAACCGGTCAGGGTCACCGGCAACCTTGCGGTCATCTCCATGGCGTTCCTGCTCCCTGAGCGTAGCACCCCCGTGATCTGGCGCGGCCCGATGAAGATGGGTGTCATCAAGCAGTTCCTGGAGGATGTCAGCTGGGGTGACCTCGATTACCTGGTCGTCGACCTCCCGCCCGGAACCGGCGATGAGGCACTCACCATCGCCCAGCTCGCCCCGAACATAGCAGGGGCGGTCATCGTCACCACCCCGCAGGAGGTGGCGATCCTCGATTCGAGCAAAGCGGTCGAGTTCGTCAAGAAGCTCGAAATCCCGGTGCTCGGGATCGTGGAGAACATGAGCGGGTTTGTCTGCCCCCACTGTGGGGAGGAGATCGATATCTTCGGCAAGGGTGGTGGAGAGGCGGAGGCACAAGAACTCGGTGTACCGTTCCTCGGCGCCATCCCGCTCGATCCTGAGATGCGGAAGGCGGCGGATGAGGGGAGGCCGTTCATCATCCGCCGTTCCGGGAACGATAGCCCGACCTGGAAGAGCATCGACGCCGTCATGGAAGCGCTCGTGCGACAGGTTGAGGGGTAGGTATGGACTACGCGGAGATTCTTGCCGGACGGGAAGACCTCCTCCCGGTGTACGCAGGGATCGTGCGGGCGCTCGAGAGGTTTGAGGAGTTTCCCTTCCTGCTGGAGTCCGTCTACCGCGAGGCGCAGGAACTCGGCGATGAGGATCTCGACCGCCTGCGGTTCGGTCTCGTCCGCCTGCAGGTCTATGCCGATATCCACCGGTACGAGAACATGGAGGCGGCCCAGCAGATGAAGTACATAGCTTCCGTGCTTGAGCGCGTGATCTTTGGCAGGCTCCTCCTCGAGGGTGAAGAGGCGAGCGGCAGGCAGCAGTGCTGCTAGGGCGGCTACCTCACCCCACCCCCCTCTTCTCCGCATCGGTTCCTGATGTCCGGGTGCAATGGCTCTCTGCTCGAGCGGCTGCTCCGCGCATCCCTGATAGGCCGGATTTTGCGGCGTTTGAGCCTATCAGACGCCTATATGGGGTGATATTGCGATATAGGGCGCTGCCCCAGCCTCTATTGCACAGGATGCTCTTTCCTTCCGCTCCTTCACCCCGCAGAGATAAATATCTACTAAAACAAATATAATCGAACAGAATTATAGGAAATAGTAGCAAAATATTAACTCACCGAGGTTACAATGTGCGGCATATTTGGTGTAATGGATGAGAGGCGCCAGATGATGGATGGTTCCGGTATCCGGCAGGCCCTCTCCATGATGAACGAGCGCGGTAGCGGCGAGGGGGCGGGCTA
>JAAZOW010000257.1 GCA_012797575.1 Methanomicrobiales archaeon
CCTCCCCGTCTGCCCCACCCCCCATGATGATACCCCCACGGTCCAGTGTATGGGTCTACTCTCCCGGATACGGCCCTCCCCGGGTATCGCCCCGTCTGCCCCACCCCCCCGTGGAGATACCTCCCACGGTCCAGTGTATGGGGAGGGGGCTGAAGAGGGAGCCAGCGCGTGGGTCTACTCTCCTGGATACGGCCCTCCTCGGGTATCACCACGACTGCCCTCGGCCCCGAGGCGGGGGCGGGGGTGGGGGGGGATGCCGGCATATGTGTGTGAGGCCATGAAGATCCATGCTGTGGACCCCGGCGCCATCCCTTCCCCGATGGCAGCCAACTTTCCAGGAGATTCACCCCCGGATCTGGAGCCTCCATCGATGTAACATCCTCCGGACCCCTGCGGTTCCGACCGGCGCTGGATGAGGGAACGGCACCAGGGTCCCATCCGGAGCGATCGTGAGGTCGAGCGCCCGGGCACACTCGGTGCAGACAGCCTCCGCCACAGGATCGGTCTCGAGCATGGCATGGAGGGGTGCAAACCTCACCCGGCTCCCGGCCATATCACAGAACCCCTCAAGCATCGCCCTCTGGTAGGCGCGCTCCTCCTCAACAGCGTCGGAGGCATCGATGCCGCAGACCCTTCCCACCTCGTCGAGGAAGCGGCATGTCCCGGAAAGCCCGACCGGGAACGAGGCTATATAGGGGGTGCCAAGCCGCCTCTGGAGATCTTCGCCGATCGGTCGCAGTCCCGGATCCCGGAGGATGTTGAGGGCGGCGGAGCCGAGGCGCTCGATGTCATGGGTGGTGATCCCGCGCACAAACCGGAGATTGATGCCGAGACCAAGCCTCCCGAGGAGGCGGGCGATCTCGGCCGCGTTCTCATCGACGCCGTACTCCAGGTTCTTCTCCCCGATCAGGTTTGCCGAGAGGGTCGGTTCAGCCCCGGGCCGGGCAAGCGAGGCCACCGATGAGAGGGCGTTTCTGATACCGGTCTCAAAGACCCCACCGAGGAACCCCGCGGTCGCCACAGGGATCACCGGGATGCCTCGGTGTTTCGCGCAGACGGCTTCGGTGTCATCCCCTATCGTCTCGACGATACAGGTTGTGAGGACAAAGATCGAGGCCGGAGCGGGAGTGAGCGTGAGTGCCCGGGCAATGGCCGCCTCCAAAGCCTCTTCGCCCCCGAATATGATGTCGTTCTCGTCAAGGTCCGTTGAGAGGAGGCGGGGAATCTCGAACCGGTCGTTCGAGAGCAGGGTTGCGTGGAGGAGGGAGAAGTTGTGGTGCGCGCACCCCGCCGGACCGTGGATGATGCAGATGGCATCCTGCAGCTCCGTGAGCACTGAGAGCGCCCCGGTCAGGGTGCATCCCTCAAACCTGGACGGACTCAAAGGCGAAGGACTCGAGTTCATCCATCTCGAGGGGGGTAGGGATGCTCGTCTTTCTGTTTCCATAGATCGCGCGCCCCAACTCCTCATAAACGGCTGCCTGGTCTGATTCCGGAGCGTACTCGACGACCGTCTGTTTATGCAACTCAGCGATCTGGACCTCCCGGGACCGGGGAATGTAGGCGATGAGCTGGGAGTTGATGCGCCGGGCGAATTCAGCCACCAGATCTTCCTCGCCCTCGATGTTCTTTGCGTTGCAGATCACCCCCCCGAGCGCGCACCGGCTCCGTGCGCGGCGCGAAAGACGGGTGATCGCCTTTGCAATATTATTTGCCGCATAGATCGACATCAGCTCTCCCGATGTGACCAGATAGATCTCCTGCGCGTAGCCCTCGCGCATCGGCATGGCAAACCCACCGCAGACAACATCCCCGAGGACGTCGTAGACGATCACGTCCCCTTTGAGGGCATCCAGGCGCTCGAGAAGCTGGAACGTCGCGATGATGCCCCGGCCTGCGCATCCGACGCCCGGCTCAGGGCCGCCCGCCTCGACGCACCGCACCCCCCGGAAACCATGATAGACAACATCGTCGACTGTGATATTCTCATCCCCCCGCTCCCGTATGAGATCGAGCACCGTCGGAATCCAGGTTCCGTGCATCAGCATGCGGGTGCTGTCGTGTTTCGGATCGCAGCCGATCTGCAGGATATCAAGACCTTCCCCCGCAAGGGCTGCCGAGAGGTTTGCTGCAGTGGTGGACTTCCCGATTCCACCCTTTCCATAGAGGGCGATCTGTTTCATCGCTTCTAGTATGCGCCTGCATGGGTAATTAGGTGTTGGATAGTCTTTGTATATGACTACTGTATACCCCTGTCGTAGAAGAATGACACATTAAAAGTATACTTTTTATCAAACTAACAGATAAAATTGAAGCATTTTACAAAATACTAGGTATATAGAAATTTCTATTGATAGAAAAATATATATTACATTCTTAGAAACTCTTCTGAAACTAGGGAGAACAGGCCATGAAACCACGATTTCGATCACGGTTGGTTGTGTCGATCATCCTCCTGGTCATCGTCTGCTCGGCCTTCTCGGTGAGCCAGGTCGCTGGATTCCGACTGGAAAACAGGGATGGAAACAACACCGCGGCGGCACTCGCCGAGGCCCTCGTGCTACAGCAGAGCATCAAGGTCAGGGATGAGTTCATCGAGGATCTCACCGTCTACATCGATAGCAAAAGTGAAGTGTTTGAACAGAGCCCTTCCGGGCATGCACTCGGCCTATACGTCCCGAAGGAGAACGCCATCTACATCCGCTCAGATCGGCACCCCGAGCGGGCCGGTGATGTCTTCATCGAGCAGGTGGGCTATGCGGTCTACCACACCATGGGATTCGAGGAGAGCACGGTCTTTCCAGCCCTTGCCGCAAAGCCCGGACCGTATCTGGCAGGGGTCACGCCCCCGGGCAGTGAAGAGCGAGAAGCAATGCTCTTTGCGCACGCTTTCATGCTCTACCACATCTCTCCCGACCTCCTGATGGAGGATGCCCCCGCGATCTATGCCTACCTGGACCTGCTCATCGAGAGCGGCGGCGATGCGGCGACGGTGGACGATCTCTACAGTCGATCGGAGGAGTGACCCCACTCCGATCCACCGAGAGACGTACGATGAAGCGCTGCACTACAGCAAACCAGGGTCCAGAAAAATAGATCCGTTATCACGAGACACCCCGCCGGGGCGCCCGGCACGACGGCCCCGGTGGGATGTCTTCGAGGTTCTACCATGATGCACTGCTGTGCAGTGTCACCATACTCTCATTTAACTATAGATATTTAACTTTACCTGTTTTGAAAGTATTTTCACTTCACCCCCCCACGGGACGATCCACAGGCGCACGAATGCAGATCCATCCAACTCCTGGACCTTTTGGGACGATTGAACCTTAAAGAAGGGGCTATAGCCCGATCGTAACGAATAGACTCGACAATGGATTTGCTGATAGACGGCAGGGGCGGGTCTGGGAGGTCATCCCCGCCCACACTCTGGCATGACGCCCACGGTTCCGGACACCCAGGATACCTATCCATCCAGTGCGCTTCCTTTCCTTTTCCCGGATGTCCAGAGTCTTTTGAGAGAGGAGTTCAGAGTTTGACTACAACCTGCGCTGACCACGATGTCGACAATAGAGGCGAGCTGCTCCAGTTCACTGCTGTCGTCTCTTCAGATGATGCACCGCTATCGCGGTGACACCACATAGATACTATAAACTATAACTATTTAATTTTTCCCGTATGTTAATCTAATTCGATTTACCATGCCGGCAGGGAGCCCCCCTTGGACACACATCATAAAAGAGCCCGCGGCATCATCTCCCCGGCGTCTCGGGATATCGCGTGTTCTGTGGCGCAGGACCGCGCCCCCTCCCGTATGAGATGCAGTATCTGCGACAGCACCTCCTCATCGGTTGGCAGATCGGAGTCGAGGACCCTTCGTAGCCGGATCGGTATGGAGTCCATCCGGTAACCTGTCCCCTCACAGTCGATCCCCACGCACGCAACCGGGATATGGACATCTGCAAAGGCGGTACTGAGCGAGACGAAGGGATCGATGACGATCGTGGGAATCGTCGCCAGGTGTTCGTTGCACCTCCTCGGCAGGTGCGCTCCGGGATCGGCGCCGATGATGAGACAGGCATCAACCTCCCCCCGGCCAAGCAGGTCAACCACCGTGGTCTCGCCCGGGTTGTAGTACGGTGTGCCGCGCGAAAAATCAGCGCCGTACGGGAATCCGGTGAGGTAGGTGAATGTCTGGTTGGTACCGTTGACGTTCCAGTGTCCCCGCATAGGCGTCAAAGTGAACTTCGTGTGCCGGTTGAGTTCAGCGACGAACTCGATTGCACTGCGCACGTTCTTGTACCTGCCGGGGGACTGGGTCAGACCTATCCCGGTGAAGAGCGCACCGAACTGAGCATTCTTGCAGAGATCAGCGAGCCATATCAACCTCTCCCGGGGGATGCCCGCGATCGTTTGGGGGAGGACATCCGCATGGCCGCTGACGATCGCGCGCAGGGATGAGAAGACAGCGTAATCCCCGCCAGGTGTTATCTGGAGGAATTCGTCGGCAATCTTTGCGGTATCGGTCTTCCTGATATCCACGACGACGAGTGTCCGATCCTGGTGCCCATTATCCCGGTACCGGCCGTTGACGTAGGTTGTGTAGCGCGAGAGGTGGCGGGGATGCGACTCTATCGGGTTTGAACCCCAGTATATGACGACATCAGCGCGGTTTTTCACAACGCCGAGCGAACACCCCGGGTGACCGACCTCCTGGATTCCCATGATCGAAGGGCCGTGGCAGATCGAGGAGCAGTTATCTATGACGCCCCGGATCTCCTCGGCGATGCGGATGCCGATGCACTGCGCCTCCGAAGAGGTACCGCTCCATCCAAAGAGGAGCGGCCGCTCGGCATCGGCGAGCACCTCCGCGGCGTACCGGATCGCTTCAAAAAACCCGATCGACGTCCACGCTTCCCCATTCCTCGCTATGGGGGTACAAAGGCGGCTTCTTGAGAGGAACTTCTCTGACCCAAGGGCGCAGGCGTTGTCCACCGATGTGACGATACCCCCTCTGACCTGAACGACGAGGTCGTCGCAGAGGCACCCGCAGAGCGGGCAGACGACATCGCGGAACGTGGTACTACCGCTCTCATCCCCACCGGGCTCCGGCACTTGAGGGCACGAAGCGCCGCCTTGCTCTCCAAGGACCTCCCAGCCCGACCGTGGGGGCATATCGGCCCGTGCAAGCGTTCCCTCGAGCCACTTGTAGTCGGGGGCGCCGGTCCCATGCGTATCCGCATGCAGGATCGCGTTCGCATGCGGCCCGCAGGGGATGAATATGGTTCCGGGGACGAGATCCTCGGATGGGGTTGCGGAGAAGACCTCTTCCCCCGCAACCGTGGAGAGGAGGAGGGAGTCCCCCTCCTCTGCACCGATCTCCAGGAGATCGAACGGGTGGATGAAGCAGCGGCTTGTTTCACGGGAGTATGCAGGGGTATCTTTGCGGTAGAGCTCCCTGCCCTGCGTGATCGTCCTCCCGCTTGTGATAAAGACCCTCATCAACGGTTATCAGGCTCCAGGGACGATAACGGTTTCGAATGATCATTAACAAAAGCCTCCTGTTAAGTCAATTCCATGGTACGGGTTGCACCGCTGAGACCATGGCATGAACCATCCACCACCTGTGGCTACCGCCCTCACCCCTGCCCCCGCCCCCGATGTGAGGAGCTCTATGGTCCGATGCCGGGAATGGAGGAACTCCACCTCAGCATCGCTGCCAAACGACGGTTCCCCACCGGGTATCGCCATGCACTGTCCCTGACCCCAGGAGGGGGGGTACTGCCGCGAAATGATGGTTTGTGAAGATAGATGCGAAAATTACGATGAAGCAGCCGACTAAACCACCGGAAATTCTGCCATCTTCTGCTTCTCCGACTCAAACCCCTCGCTGAGCTCAAAGAGTTCACTCCTGCTGAGGTGGTGCTCAGCGCGCGGGAAGATCCCATCCTCCTCCGCAGCAAAGTGCGCCCCGATACGATCCCTCAGCTCGGTAAGTGTCAGCATCCATGCCACATCCCCAAGCGGGATCACATCGAGGCGGGCAAGCAGATCCCGTATCTCACCATGTTCTCGGATGGATTGCCCGATCTCCTCCGGCATCGCGCCCCGGAGCCGCGCATACAAGGTGACCTCCTCTGCATGCAGATGCCCCAGCAGCTCACGGTGAAGCGTGAGGCGCCGGATGTCCCGAGTATCAGGATTCCCTGCGAGCTCCTCCAGAATGTTCCGGATAAAGTCATGATCAGCCCTGATCAGATCGAGGATATGTGCCATACGCCCGGCTGCCCAATGGGCGGTGCCGAATTTAACTGTTTCGTAGTGGAGCCGCGAATAGGGGGGGGCGCCGATGCCCGTGCACCCGCGCCCTCAGCGTGCCGCAACCGCCATCACGCTTCTCTTTGCCTCCTCGTACTGGCTGTTGAGGCTTGAGAGTTCGTCGCCGCCCATCCTCCGCTGCATCTCTCCAAAGATTATCCCCTCTTCTTCACGGATGTGGTATTGCAGGTTCTCCTGGATCACCTTCAGCTTCGCCACCCAGACCTCCTCATCTGACGTAGATACACCATCGAGCTGGCTTGAGCAACGTCTTGACCGCACCATGCTCCTCGATGGCCTCGAAGGCGATATCCCGCGTCTCCGTCACCTCTTTGAGTCTCGGATAGAGGACCTGCTCCTCTCCTATGACGTGCGGCATGAGGTTCTCTTTCAGGGAACTGTACTTCTGTTCCCGGCCGCTGACGCCTTTGTTCGCGAGTTCCGAGAGTATCGAGAGCACCACCTTATGCTCCTGCATCAGGGTATCAACGATTGTCTGTGCCATCTCACCACTTCCCCGCTCACATGCGGAGAACCACCCTGGTGAGGTGTCAGAATATATGTATTCTGGTGCCCGGAGATCTGACGGATCGCCGGGGAAGCGTTCTAGCCCCCCCGGCCCCCCTCGGGCTGGTAACGCTCGATCGGGCCTGCCGCCTCCAGCCTTCCACCCGAGAGGACAGATATGGCGCCATGGCCACATGCAACCAGGCACCGCCGCCCGGACGGGATAAGATCCTTATCCAGGTCTGCTATCAGTTCAAGCAGCGCAATGCGCTCAGTGCGTGCAAGGTCGCTATCGACGTTGACCGAGGTCACCAGGAAGTCGGCCAGCGAGTTATAGCGCCTCCGTTCCTCATCGAGGCTTCCGAAGTTGATCAGCGTATCAGCAGTGAAGATGATCCCATGCTCCAGGCATAAGAAGTAGACCTGTCCGTGCAGGTGCCCGCCCAGGGACTCGAGGACCTCGAACTCAAGGTCATGGACCCTGAAGCGGGTGAGGATGGGAAAGATCGAGCGCATACCGATACTCTCCTCCGGAAAGAGGGCGGGGCTCTCCGGCGGGGCGAAGTGTGAGAAGAGGTTGATGATGGTCGTATAGACCTCCTCGAGGATCGAGGACTCGCTCCGTGAGCCGTAGGCCCGGTTCGCCTGGCGGATGATCGCAAGCGATCCCGTGTGCATATACGCCTCTGCCCCAAAGAGCCCCCCCGCTCCGCAGTGGTCAGCATCGGCGTGGGTGATATAGATCCTCCGGATCTTTCGGAGATCTCCAAGACCGTAGTGCTGGAGCATCCGCACCACGTCCTGGTGGTAGATGCCGTAGCCGGTATCGATCATGACGACCTCGTCGGGGCCGCAGAGCAGGAAGATGTTCCCGCCGCCCGGCATCTGGAAACAGAAGACCTCGACGACATCACTGATCCGGATACGCTGGACGTCCGCGTAGAACCCCTCCCCGGTGGTCTCCTGAAGCGTTCTCCCGGTGATGAGGATGCATTCAAAGGCTTCTCGCGGATCCTGGCCGAGGCTCTGGAGCTCCTGGACGATATGGTTGACGTCGTGCAGGAGGGAGAGGAGGAACCCATCCTCCGCACTCCCGATCAGCCCCCGCACCGCCTGGGCGAACCTGACGTAGAAGACGGTATCATCGAGTCTCTCCCCAGTTGTGTCGTACTCGAGGATCTCAAGCCGATACCGAGATTTCAGCCGATCGAGCAGACTCTCCACGATCGCCGACTCTTCGACGTTCAGGCTGATGGTGACCCTTCCGGGATCAGATCGGCGGTCATCAAAGTCGATGTAGGCGATGTTTGCGCCCGCTCCGGTGATGTAGGTGAGGAGGTCGAAGAGAGCCCCGGGCTTATGGGGGA
>JAAZOW010000005.1 GCA_012797575.1 Methanomicrobiales archaeon
AGATGAGCCATTTTCCTACTCGCTCATCGTCAACCCTTCTCATCACCGGTCCCGGCCCGTCCTGAACGATCCAGTACATCAGGGTTGTCCTTGAAGGGATAATGCCCTCTCCTGCCAGGAGCTGTGCATAGATTGTATCGATACTGCCGAATCGCTGGAGAAGCGCTTCAGCAAGCCCGGGGTAGTCCTCCCGGAACCGCCCGAAGATCTCACGCACATCGGCTCCAAGATCAGATCCTCGCTCGAGAAGTTCAAAGAGGTAGGGACCATGGTCACGGAGTTCTCGGTCGAGGAAGATCTCAAAGATCCCGTATGCGATCTCGGCCAGGGACTCTGGATCGATCTCTTCCATGCATATTGATAACCACTGGAGTGGTAAAAATAGTTTTGAAGTATGTTACCGGCCCAGTCTCGCCGCAACCAGGTCTGCGGCGCGCTCTCCGGAAAGGAGCATCCCGCCGAAGATCGGGCCCATGCGGCATTCCCCGGCAACAGCGTTGGCCGCCATCCCGGCGACGAAGAGGCCGGGGAAGACCTCCCGCGTGTGTTCGAGGATCTGTGACTCAGCGCGCTCAGCCCACATGAAACTCTCCCCCTTCACCTGGAGGTCACCGCCCCTCCGCTCGATCATCCGCGCCACCGCGGCGTCGTGGCCGGTCGCATCGACGGTGCAGGTGCAGGCCACGGTGAGCGGGTCGACGTGCAACCCGGTCATATCGATCGGAGACCAGTTGATGACGAGACCGCTAACCCGGCCGTCGCTACGGATCATGACGTCTTCGACGGAGGTGAGGTTGAAGAACTCGACACCGGCGTCACAGGCTGCTGCTGTGAGTTTGGAGACCGCTTCAACTGATTTTGCGACGTAGTAGCCGGATTCGAACTCCCGATAGGTGATACCGAACCGATCGAAGAGCCGCTGTGCCTCCTTCTGAACAACGATCCGGGGAAACATCATACCGCCGCCCCACATACCTCCACCGATACTGAGCTTCTTCTCGATGAGTGCGCACTTGATCTCTCTCTCGGCGAGGAGCGCGGCGCAGACGAGTCCGGAGGGCCCCCCTCCAACGACAGCAACATCCATCTCGAGGTGATCGAGGAACGCCTGATGCTGTTCCTCGAGAATGGCCCTGCTGATGGTCACTTCATTGAGTTTCATCTGATCTTTAAGTATATCTTCCCGGCCACATAAGGACACTCCTGCGGGGGCGGGGCAGGCGGGAATTCGGTCCAGAAGAGTCCTTCCCGGGAAGGTTCACCGCATATATTAAAGGGAGATCCAGTCCAACATATTCCCATCATGAAATGGACGCGCGACTTCGGTCTCACCATGAGGATGCTTTTCACGTCGTTTCTGCTCCTCATAGTCTACCTGATCTTCCTTGGGATCCTTGCAGCCCTTGGATTCAGTTTCGGGTTCCTCCTCTTCGCCGCTGCCGCGATGGCGTTCCTTCAGTTCTTCTTCTCCGATAAACTCGTGCTCTGGAGCACGGGTACCCGTATTGTCGGAGAGGATGAGTACCCGGAGCTGCACCGGATGATCGAACGTCTCGCCACGAGAGCCGGCCTACCTAAGCCGGCGGTCGGGGTGATGACCTCACCGGTCCCGAACGCGTTTGCGACCGGGAGGAGCCCGAGGCATGCCGTCGTGGCGGTGACCGATTCGATCATGCGGATGCTCACGCCTGAAGAGCTGGAGGCGGTGGTCGCCCATGAGATATCGCACGTGAAGAACCGGGATATGCTGACCCTGACGATGGCGAGCTTCATATCGATGCTCGCCTTCCTGATCATGCGCAACTGGTTCTTCATCGGTCTCTTCGGTGGCGGTGGCAACCGCGACAGCAACGCAGGGGCGTTGATCCTGGTCTATGTCGTCTCGATCATCGTCTGGATTGTAAGCACACTGCTCACCCGTGCGCTCTCCCGCTACCGGGAGTTCGCTGCAGATCGGGGCAGTGCTTACCTGACTGATAATCCCCGGGCACTGATATCAGCGCTCACGAAGATCAGCGGACGGATGGACTACATACCGGCCGAGAAGAAGCAGGAGGTGGAGGGCGCAAACGCCTTCTTCATCATCCCGGCCCTCTCTGGAAACACCCTGATGGAGCTCTTCTCCACACACCCTCCGCTTGAGAAGCGTGTAGCCGCACTTGAAGATCTGGCTGCCGGGACCCGGTGATCCCCGG
>JAAZOW010000068.1 GCA_012797575.1 Methanomicrobiales archaeon
CTCGGGTAGACCGTTGCCTGCCGCCCGGCGAGGATACCTGCCCGCGCCAGCACGACCGGTGCAAGACAGATGGCGGCGACGACCTTACCCTGCTCGAAGAACGCCCGCACGAGAGCCTGAAGCTTCGCACTCGCCCAGAGGTGGTCCTGCGATCCGGTGCCGCCCACGACCACGATCCCCGCGTAGTCATCGGGGTCCGCATCACCAAACGCCATGACCGCTTCCACGGTACCTCCCAACATCCCTGTGCAGATACCCGGGACTGTCGAAGCGATATCGACTCCTATACCTGCCTCCCTGAACGCCTCCTCCGGGATAGCCAGCTCTTCATCTCTGAACCGTTCCGGTGCGATCACGAATAAAAGATTCATACTGGTTCATGTCCAGGGTTTGTTCATATGTGTTCTTGATGGTTGCCCAACCTATTTCTCCATGTCAGACAGAATGATCCGTGTGATCGGCACCCTTGATTCAGGCCAGAATAAGCGTGAACGCCAGATTCTCGATATGATCCGGGAAAGGGGAAGCACCCCGGATGCCATCCGTCTCTTCCAGGACCTCATCCTCGGCCACCATAGGGCCTATGCCCGCGACCTCCCCTGGAGACAGACCACCGAGCCCTACCGCATCCTCGTCTCCGAGATCATGCTCCAGCAGACGCAGGCGGGGCGGGTCGCCGCGAGGTACCCGGGGTTTCTTGAACAGTTCCCCGACTTCGAGAGCCTTGCCCGCGCGACCAGGAGAGAGGTGCTGCTCGCCTGGCAGGGTCTGGGCTACAACCGCCGCGCTATCGCGCTCCAGAAGACTGCCCGGGCGGTGGTGGATGACTACGGCGGCAGCCTCCCGGCCGACACTACGATCCTCGCAACCCTCCCCGGCATCGGGAAGGCCACCGCGGCGGCGATCTGCGCCTACGCGTTCAACATGCCGGTCGTCTACATCGAGACAAACATCAGGCGGATCTTCATCCACTTCTTCTTCCAGGACCGGGAGGGGGTCCGGGATGCCGAGATACTCCCGCTCGTGGATGCGGCGCTCTACCGGGAGAACCCACGTGAATGGTATGGAGCGTTGATGGATTATGGCACGGTCCTCAAGAAGCGGACGACAAACCCGAACCGGCGAAGTGTATCTTACGCCCGGCAGAGCCGATTCGAGGGCTCTGACCGGCAGATCCGGGGGAAGATCCTCACGCTCGTCCTCGAAGAGGGGGCGGTCACCGAAGCGGAGGTGGTTGCCCGGATCTCCGAGGATACCGGGAGGGTGCAAAGGATCCTCGGGGATCTGGAGAGAGAGGGGTTCATCGCTGAGAGCGAAGGGACGTATGCCTGCCGATGATTGAGGCATACCAGAACAAAATGATCGTGGACGGTGAGGCCAAACCCCCCCTCACACAGAGGGACCGGGGGTAGGGCCACTCTGGCCAGGAGGATCAGATGCACCGGATACCCGACCTTTCAGGCTTAGATCGACTTTTCCACCCGCGCATTGACCGCTCTGGGTATGAGCACCCTGTCGATGATATGGTACATACCGTTTGTGCACTCAACATCGGGGTGGACAATAAAGGCATCATTCAACCGCACCGTCCCTTCAGGCGATGTTGAGATATCCAGGTGGTCCCCCTGCAGGGTCCTGATCGCCTCCATCCGTGCCAGCTCCAGCACGGTGAGCTTGCCCTGGACGACATGGTACATGACCATACTCGTAAGCTGCTCCCGATCGCTCATAATGGCTCCCAGCTTCTCCTGAGGGATCCTCGCATACGCTTCATCTATAGGGACAAACGCGGTATACGGCCCCTCTTTCTGGAAATAACCTACCATTCCTCCTGTTTCCACCATCCTGACGGAGGTGCTCAACCGGCCATCCTCCCGGGCCGTCTCGAGTAAACTCTTCATCTATATCCTCTCCGGGTGAGCATTGGCAGATCATCTAACATAATATATAAAATTGCACCCATACCATCCGAACCGATACGGACCAGAGGAATACCAGTCTGGTGAGGCGCCGGGAAGGAGATCGTCGGGGACCCATCAAGAAGAGAACACTAGACCCGCCCATCCGGGGAGGGTTCACTCTTCAATCCGGGCGCTAATGTAGCGCTCGAGGAGTTTGAGCGCCTCCCACTCCCGGGGCCCGCCGCACTTCCTGGCAAGACCGGTGTGGTGTTCGATCAACCGCCCCAGCCAGGGATCGCGGCTCCTGACGTAGCGGGTGGCATGGACCGTCGCATCCACGACACTATAAAATCCTCGGTTCACCGGATGCAGCCGGAGATCGAGCACCTCCTCCTTCAGGGGAGTGAGACGGATGATGATAGCCTCATCGCTCGACCGCTCCACATCCGCGGCGAACGCGGCCCAGGCCTCCACATCCCGGAGGCGGGAGACGATCAACCCATCAATCTCCTCCCTGACAAACGCTTCCTGGGGGAGATCGTCAAAAGCGGTCCAGACGTAAAGCACCGGATCGAAGACGAAGTTTGCCACCACCCAGCGGTCCCGGGCGACGTTCCGGGCGGTGTGGCTGCCCCGGAAGAGGACCATATGCAGAGAGCCGCCCCGGTTGATGATCCCCATGGGTGCGGCGTTGTTGTCGGTGGTCGCGATGACCTCGTTGATCCCCTCGGCTAGCAGTCCCACCGCCACCCCTCTCCGAGCGCCACGTATATCCCGGCGATGACGATATCGGCGATTGAACCCGGGTTGATCCCGTCCCTGATGCACTCTGCATCAAATGCACCGAGATCCCGCTCCCCACGGAGCACCTCGCCCGCTCGCTGCACCGTCCTCTCCGCCACCTCCACCCCGTGCTTCTTTATGATGAAGGTATCAGGTTCAGAGGCAAGGAGGTCCAGGAACGTCCGCACGATCGCGTCCCGCCCATGCCCGTGCATGTGGAGCAGATCCGCACACCGCCGGGTCAGACGAAATCCGTTCACCCACTCGCGGGCGACCATATCCCGGGGTGCCGAGTAGGCCATGATATCGGCAAGCGTCATGCCCTGCTCCCTGATCATGGCGACCGACTCCGGATCATTCACGTCCAGATCGTCGTCTTCGACCACCCTGACCTCCGTGAGCCCGAACGCCGCATAAAACTCGATCGCGTCCAGGACATCGGTGCTCGCAACGATCCTCTGCGCCCCTGCGATATCTTCCCCGAGGATGAGGGGTATGAGCAGGATGAACGCCCCGAAGTGGGTATTCCCCCCGGAATGACCGTTGGTGAGCATGACCGCCTCCTTGATCAGGCTCCCGACGCGGCCGCCATTCCGCTCAGCTGCCTCGAAGGCCGGCCGTACGAGGATGGTTGAGGCGAGGAAGTGCTCGAACCGGGTATCGGTATAGTCGTGACACCGGTCCACGTTCCCGGGTTTTGGGTAGGCGCAGACCTCGAGCATCATCGCTATCTGCGCCCGTTCAGCGCGATTCATCAGCGGTCTCTTCCCCATCGAACAACCTGTGCATGATCCCTGTGGCCAGCTGGTGCTTGCACCGCATGTACTCCCGCGCGGAAAGACCTATCTGCTCGAGGATCATGTTTCGGAACATGCAGGGCGAGCTGATCTTGCAACACCAGGCGAGGCTCCCAAAACAGGTGCCGCTACCGACCTCGAGCGGGGTATCCTTCACCATATCCTGCTTGAGTTTCAGGTAATCCTCCCGGGAGAGCCCGACCCGATCGAGGGTCGGGAGGAGCGGACAGGGCTTCACCGGCATGCAGCAGAAGGCGAGTGCCCTGATGTCGCCGCCACGGCAGAGTTGCTTTGGGGCGTTGTACCAGCCACTTTCATCGGCGATCCGGGTGATGGCCGCATCCAGGCCCGCGAGCGTCCAGGGGTCAGACTTCCGGGCAAGCGAGACGATATCCGCGCCATGAGAGAAGGCGTCCATCGCACGATCAAACGTCGTGATGGAGTTGTTTGCTATGAGCGTCAGGGGGCAGGCGTTCCTGATCTGGCGGATCTTGGCATGCCCGTAATCCATCAGGTCCACGTGGAGGAGGTCGGCCCCCGCCTTCCAGGCGGTTCGGGCAAGATCGCGGTCATCAGCAGCAACCCCTGCCCGGATCTTCACTGAAACAGTCACATCCTCTGATTTCAGGGCGCGGATGGTCTCCATGAGTCTTGACGGGTTTTGGAGGAGGAATTCGCCGCATCCAGCCTCGATCATCGCCGGTTGCCGGCAATGGGCATCGATCTCGTAGACCACCTGATCCCCGAGGGCGCTTGCGATATCAGCGTAGGCAGCGGGCGTGCTCCCGCGGAGGTTGATGCCCGTCACCACATCGGTCTGTCTCAGGGCATCGATCTGTTGTTCCAGCTCCTCCAGGGGGTCGTCGTACAAAAACTCTCGACGGCCCTCCTGCATCATCCGCCGACTTGCATCAATGGTCGGACCATCTATAGAGTAGCCACCGATGAAGGCGACCCCGATGTGAGCTGCTCGCTCAAGAATATAGGCAGCATCCACGACCCCGGCCATGGATGCAACTGCCACCGGCGTTTTTACAATCTGACCGTTTATGCGGAGCTCAAAACGATCATAAGCTTTCATCATCTTTGCACCTGTTGGTGATGTAAATGGATATTGATTTGTGTTGGCCCGTTGCTGAAACAGC
>JAAZOW010000168.1 GCA_012797575.1 Methanomicrobiales archaeon
GCCATCAGGTTCATCGCCCTGCTCCGGTACCCGGAGTATATAGGCCCGGCACACCTGGTATCATCGATACTGCTCGGGCTGACCGTGATCCCTATAATCCTCCTGCTCTTATCTTCGCGGTTCACTGTCACCGCCGATGTTAGCCCAGGCATCATGCGTACCTACAAGATCGTGGGGATAACCATAGCCGCTACCGTGACATTTCTTGGATCCTACTATGGATACCCGCCACTGTCGTGACGGGAGCGAGGTGACCTGCATCCCGGAGCGGCGGATATCCCCCGCCCCGGATCACTCCTCCATATAGAGCGCCTGGATGGCGACGACCTCGCTACTATCCTTAGCCTGTGCGTACTCTTCGAGCGGCTCGGCGTTCACCTCCAGGAACCGGAGCCCCCACCTGAAGGGTTCAAGGATCGCGCGGGCCTGCGCCTTCTCTCCGAGTATGTAGAGCGTCGCGGCCATCGCCTCCACCGAGGTCAGCTTGAATGGCCTGCCGAAGTTCACCGGGTTTGCGGCCACAAGAAACGGGAGCGCCCGGCGGTTACGCCACGAGGATACCGCACCAGTATCGAGTACTTCCCAGGAACAGTCGAGCGCCGTTATCGAGGGGAGATGCCGGTCGGCGGGCGAGACCGCCTGCTCCGCAGTAGGGTCGAGAAGGAGGGTTTGGCGGGGGATCTCTGCGATGGAGGTGATGATGGTAGTAAGTCCGCGCCTCGCAAGCTTCTTTACCGTGCATTTCCGCGGATCGCAGGTGTTATCGCGATAAGCATAGAGCCGTATCATCTGTCTTGTTATGGTACGCCGCCCAGGTACTTATCAATGTACGTGCTCGTCGCCCCCTGTATCGAGAACCCCGCGTACCGTGCTCGAGGAATAACGACTGCCGAGGATATCCAGCACTTCCGCCAGGCTATCAGACGATGTCAGCGCTTCTCCATCGACATGGTCCCTCTCCCCTGCCCGGAGACAATATACCTCGGGACTGATCGCCTCCCAGGCTCGTTCCTCGAGAACCTCGCGACACCAGAGTTTGCAACAATACTTGACCAGCTCGAAGAAGAGGTCCGTAGGACGATCAAGGAGCGTGGCGGGCCGCCGCTCGCGATCATCGGGGTGGACTCATCCCCCACCTGCGGGGTGAATGCCACATACTACTCATCCGAGAAGCAGCCCGGGCGCGGGGCCTTCCTCGCACGGTTCCCGGAGATCCGCGCGGTCGATGTGAAGGATTTTGCCCGGTATCGCATCTACCTTGCCGCCCCGCTCTTCTCCGAGGCGGAACAGGCCTACAACCTGATACTCCGCGATCTCCTCGAACAGCACCTCTTCGACGTCTACCTTCCCCAGGATGTGGGGGACACAAGCCACACCCGGTGCCGGGAGGAGCACGCAGCCATATTCGCGCAACATATCCAGGCGCTCCAGGACGCTGATATCGTGGTCGCGGTCATCGATGGCGCGGACGCTGACTCAGGGACATCCTGGGAGATGGGATACGCTTATGCTCTTGGCAAACGAGTGATAGCGCTCCGGACCGACTTCCGGATCGCCGGGCACCATGAGCGGGTCAACCTGATGCTTGAAGAGTCTGCGATCGTGGTCACGGAAAAGGAAGATCTGCCCCGGGCGCTCGGATCCCTGCTCGCCTGATCTCAAAAAAAGGCCCTCGATAACTCTACATGAGGAGCCTGGGCTACCTCGTTTGAGGACAAAAAAGAGACGTGGTATCGGATGTGTGATAACTGCATGGTGACCGTGGCAGTCCAGGGCGGTTGTGCCACCCGCCCCGGACGCCACCGCACCGGTGTATAGGGTATTTAGAGAGGTGCGCCCGGATCTGCCCCGGACAAGCTTTACCATGGCGTTGATGCAACTTTTCAGGTTTCACCGACCCCAGCCGTTCACTATGCCGGTCCGGGCCAACTGTGCCCATATGGCCCGGAAAGCAGTAGAGATTCCCCATTCTCTAACTGACTCTGGGGATCATGCGTTGATCAACGTACTATTTATTACTTTCTTTCAATGCCTTGCGTTGTGGGTTGGCATTGAGACCGTCATCGACGCTATGCATCACTGCAAAATGCTATATCCTTGGGCGCAAAATAAAGATTGTACATGGATTCAAACACCGACGCGGTCTCTCCCCTGCTCCAGGTCCTGAAAGAACAACCACGGGGTATGTCGGTCTCCGATATCGCTGCCGCTGTCGGAGTGAACCGGAACACCGTCTCCCGGTACCTCGA
>JAAZOW010000120.1 GCA_012797575.1 Methanomicrobiales archaeon
CGGCAGAATGTTGTAATCCTGGACTCGGACGATGTTCTCGTGGACCATCGACGTCCAGTTCTGGAGCTCGGCGATGAACGACTTGCCCGTCGCTGCATCGGGAGAGATCGGTATCTTGAGAGCCGCCCATGACCCATCCGAGTTCTGCACCTTAAAGACCCTGGCAAACCCGCCTTTCCCGAGGTATTCAGATGCGGTATACCGCTCTGCCACCTCCAGTGGCAGGCTCTGTGATGATATCAGGCTCGGGATCGATGGTGGGGGTGGAAAACCAGATGAATCACGTCGAGATACCACTGAGAGCCAACATGGTGTGATCTGTTCATAGGTCCTATGTTCAGCATCGCGGTATCGGATGGCAATCTCCAGAGGAATATTTCCTCTTACCTTTGGCTTGATACCGGCCTCGATCGTCGTGCTCCCTCCAGCCTCCAGATCGACCGGCCGGAGCAGTCGTGTCTCGACATCATCGGGAAACAAGAGGGCGACATCGAAGGCAGGGGTTGTTCCGGCATTGACCAGCGTCAGCTCAACCTTATCCCATTCGTCAGCATGGATTGTGGTGTGGCTCAATGTTATTGAGATATCCGGCTTTGCGGGTGCATCGTCCTTCCTCGATGCATCATCTCTGTTGTCGTTCGCGAGAGTCTCTTCTGGATCGACCTCCAGTGTGCGCTCGTAACCCTGGGTCGCCTCGGTATAGTGACTGATTTTTTTGAGTGCAAGGTCTCTATTGTGCCGTACGTCGGTATGTTCCAGGCCGATCCTCAGTGCGTGATCGTAACACTGGACTGCCTCACTGTAGCGGTGGAGTTCATCGAGTACAAGGCCTTTCCTGTGCCATGCACTGGCATATCTCGGCTCGGTCTCAAGCGCTCGGTCATAGCACCGGATCGCCTCATCGTAATGGCCTGAATTGTGGTAGGTGATACCTATGTTATACCAGCTTACAGCGTCCTTTCCCGGTGCAAATTTGCTCCTTGCCGTGCCCATAGCCGATACGACTGGATGGATTGAGGGTTGATGTGACTCCCTGATTCTTCCTGGAACTTCTTTGCCAGGACCTTTTGCGGTTACGCCCTTCCTTCTCGATGCGCCTTTTCTGTGATCTTTTGCGGGAGCATACCTCGGGTCGATCTCCTGTGCGCGGTTGTAGCACCGGATCGCCTCGCTGTAGCGACCGAGTTTCTCAAGCGCAGCGCCTCTATTGTACCATGCATTAGCATATCTCGGCTCGGTCTCAAGCGCCCGGTCGTAGCACCGGATCGCCTGATCGTAGTGGCCTGAGTTGTGGTAGGTGATACCTATGTTATACCAGTTTACAGCGTCCTTCCCCGGTGCAAACTCCCCTCGCATGAGTTCATCTCCTTTGGCACTGTTACGGCATATGGCGGATACACCACCCGGGAGCCCACCAGAGTGCCAATTGAGCAGTTGCCTGATGCCTTTGCATCGCTATTCGATTGTTATATCCTCTCCCATATAATTTGTTTGATTCTGGAGCAGTATTTCAAGAAGGAGTAAACCTAAAAGCCTTTTTTGAGCATCCCTGGATAGCAGAGGGATCGGTATCGGTCGGGGCGAACTTTTTATTTGAGCCACCCCGCCACGCCATCTGGGCCATCAAGAAAGCGCCTTTTATATCACCGATAACCCCGGTGTCCGCAGAGAGTATCCCGGCTAACGGGTGAAACCAGGCATCCTCTCAATCAGGCTCCCTGCGAGGCAGGGTGGGCTGTCGGTCCACCCCCAGGAGGATGAGATCGAACAACCCATCGCGACTGCGCATCTGCACAAAGACCAGATGCCGGCCTCCGTCCTACTCCTGCATCATCACCAGGCCAACGCCTTCGACGAACTGGACCTCCCTGCCCATCCTGGCGGCGCAATCGTAGAACGCTGATTTCATAAGGGATCCATCCCCCACGACCTTCTGAATATCATCAAAGACGACAAATCTCTGCAGTTTCAGGATATCGCGCATCGCTTCTTCCACGTTGCGCCTGACCTTTGCCACCTTCTCAGAATCGATCTCCAGCCGGCAGATCTCTGAGAAGGCCTGCGCTGTCTCATCGGCCGGGTTGAAGACGAGGACTCCGGTCTCCACATCAAGAAGGAGGACTGAGAGGTACCTCGATATGTAGTTGCGGTGGAACTCTTCGCCGTTGATGAAGTCCTGCACCTGCTGCTCAAACCCGGTCGGGGATGCCAGGCAGAGGACAGTGACGATCCCGGCTGAACGTGCTCGATCCTGCATCTCGGCGAGCATGACCGTCACATCAGCAAGGGTGAGTGGATCGCAGTCGTAGCCAGGGTCGGCGTACCTCTCCACCCGGGAAGCGTAACGCGCATTGAAGACGTATTGCATCTTTCTCCCGAGAAGCTTCTTCTCTGTGAGGCGGATGATGAGAGCACGGTTCTCAGGTAGCGCCCTGTTTCCGGTCTCGCCGGCGCCTCTATCCTCCTCGATACCCTCAACACGAAACACCCTCCCCCTGATAGTCGGGAAGTCCCCGATCTTTGTCTCCATCCTCCCGATGAAGGTCAGTTCGTACTGTTTTGCTTCACCGGCATTGACGTACCTGCTCCGTCCTCTCCCTCCGTTGCCAGAGAATGCCTTCATGGCAGCTTCGATCCGTTGCTCCCGGGATTTAAGCGCCTCCTCTGCCTCCTTGAGCTCTCTCTCCTGTGAGGCCAGATCATCGCGGGCCACCCTGATCTCCTCTTCCCCCTTGCGGGCCGACATCAGGGCTTTCTGGGCTTCCAATTCTTTCCGGGCAACCTCCCGCTC
>JAAZOW010000163.1 GCA_012797575.1 Methanomicrobiales archaeon
TGGTGTCAACGCCATGACCGAACTACCATCCTGCGACATCACGCGCTGTGAGGCGCTCGCCCGGAGGCTGCTCCCCCAGATGCGCGCAGAGATGGTCTACCGTCTGGTGAGTGAGCGCGGCATAAGCCAGAGCGAGGCCTCAAAGCGTCTTGGGATCAGCAGAGCCGCAGTCTCCCAGTACATGAGCCGAAAACGTGGATTTGCCCGGCAGGACTTTCCCGGTGAGCTCAATCAAGTCATCGAGCGCTGGGTTGCCGCCGTCGCCTCGGGTGAAGGGACGATCACCATCTGTGACATCTGCCGTTCTGCTGAGTCTGTCAGGAAACAATGAGGTCTCGGCTCACGAGCGCCCACGCCGGTAGAGGTGGAGCATGAAAAGCCCGATCAATATGCATGCCGCTACCGCCATCTTGAGCCGATCCACCCCGTAGACATCATCATTTCCACTCTTTTCTGCGTCGTCCCAGTCGTCCATGAAGACCTGCGTGTAGTAAGCAGCGATGTCGGGATGCTCGATGATCGCGCCCGCCTCCCGGTTGAATCCCGGTGAGTTGGCGTTCCAGTTGATGCTGCTGACGAGGACCGCCTGGTCATCGACGATGACACCTTTGTTATGGATCTTTGCAAGCCCTCTCCCCTCCAAGTCCGCGAGGCGCGCTTCAAGCGGCAACCCCTCGGTCGCAGCGATCCGGTTGATGATATCGACCATCTCGTCGTTGTCCGCATCGCCTTCGATGTTGAACCAGAAAGAATCGAGGAGCACCCGCACCAGGACGCCCCGCCGTGAGGCGTTGATCGCGGCCGCAAGGAAGGGGTTTAGTTCATACGTCGTCTGGTTCTTGATGTAGGCCTGCTCGATCGCGATGCTCTCCTCTGCCTCCTCGATCATACCGGTGATGAGATGGCTCGTATCAGGGGATAGGACCGGCGTGACCCGCGCCCCCGCCGCGTGGCAGGGAGTAAACTTCACGGTGTAGGAGGGAGCCCAGGGCATACGGACGTCGCCGCCTGTTCCATCGAGCGGGACGATATCTCCGCCGCAGAGATCGAAGAGGAAGACTTCCCGGAAGTAGGCGGCGAGTCCCGGGTCTTTCAGGCACACCCCCCAACCACGGTTGCCCTGCAGCCCCGGCGACGGATAGCCGCCGGGCTTATAGTTCTCGCTCCCGACAAGGACCGTCTTCTCGTCGATGACCAGGTACTTCGCGTGATCGAAGCGGTACTTTGCATGGCCCGCATCGGTCGTCGTCATCATAAAGACTGGTATACCGCTCCGGTTGAGGCAACCTGCGATCGCTTGCCCTTCCGACGATATTCCGCCCACCGGCCCTCCTTCGAGGAGAACGGTCACGGATACACCCCTTGCGCGCGCCCTGACGAGGTCCTCAGCCATGGCAGGGTTGGTGAACTCGTAGACGTTCACCAGGATCTCGCGCTCTGCTGACGCGACGGCCGACGAGAAGATCTCGTATGCGCAGTCGGGGGCGACAAAAGCGGTCACCGCTACATCCTCAAAAGTGGCGGGTGAGAACCGGGATTGGCCGATGAGGAGCGGTCGCGGGTCCCAGATGCCGTCTTCAAGGTAGTGGATCTGGCCCTCCCGGGGGTGAACATCGGCCGGCCAGGCGACCTGTTGGATGAGGGTTGTGCCGTGGTAGAGATAGATCTCATCGGCTTTGTTCGCCAGCAGGAATCTCCCGCTCGCTACGACGTTCGGCACCACCGGCGTGTGATCCTCGATCTCGAAGTCCGGCGGGTAGCCGTGGGTCTGCTCGAACGCGGGGCCGTTCCTTGCGACCACCAGCCTCCCGTTGATTCGGGTTCCCGGCGGGAACCGGAACTTTCCCTCGCCGTCGGAGATGGTGTAGCCGTCGAGCACCCCCTCCCCCTCGAGCACCAGGTACTCGTCGGGATCGTTTGGCAGGTAGGGGTCCGGGCAGAACTCGGTGATCAGGATACCTCCAGCTGTGCCGGCGAGGAGGCAGAAGAGCAGGGTGACTGCGACGATCCGGCGCATACAGATGGTTATGTATTTCCCGGCTAAAAGGAAGATGATATGACTTCGCTCACATCGCCACTGGTTGTCAAGGTGGGCGGGAGCCTCTTTGACCGGGTCGCCCGTCTGCTCGAGATCTTTCAGGAGGTCGGGCGGCGTGTGTTGATCGTGCCGGGCGGCGGGAAGTTTGCCGACCTTGTCCGGCGCCTCGACGTCTCTGATACCGCCGGCCATTGGATGGCTATCGCCGGGATGGAGCAGTTTGGGTGGTACATCGCTTCGCACGGTATCCCGGCAGCTCCCGCGATCGCCCTCCCCGCCGGGGTGACGGTCCTCCTCCCCTACTGCGCCCTGCGCGCGACCGATCCCCTCCCCCACTCCTGGGACGTCACATCAGATACCATCGCCGCCCGGGTTGCAGCGGATCTCTCCCTCGACCTCCTCCTCTTGAAGTCGGTCGACGGCATCCACCATCGTCGGAGGCTTCTTTCCCGGGTCGAGGATCCCTCCCTCACCTGCGACGAGGTCGACCCCCTCTTCATACCGTTCGTCTTCGAGCATGGCATCAGGGCCCGGGTGATCAACGGGAGGTATGACGACCGGGTCAGGGATGCCCTCCGGGAAGAGGTGGTCACCGGGACGCTCATCGATCCGAGATTTTAACTGATCTGCAGGAGATATGATAGGTTATCTTTCGAGGAGAAACGATGATAGCAAGAGATCGATGTACCTCCTGCAATGCTACCCTGGCCGAGACCGGGTCCACCCGGTTCCCGTGCCCGGAGTGTGCGAGCGTGATCAAGAGATGTCACCGGTGCCGGGAACAGAGCATAGCCTATACATGTCCAAACTGCGGGTTTGGAGGGCCATAGTCATGGGAGATGTAGCCATCATACTAAAGATCATGCCCGAGTCCCCGGAGGTCGACCGTGAGGCGCTCAAAGCCGCCATCAGGGCAGCCGTCCCGGTCAACGATATGCGGGAAGAGCCGATCGGGTTTGGCCTCGTGGCGATCAAGGCCGTCGTCGTGGTTCCCGATAAGGCCGGGGCTCCCGACGAGGTTGAAGTAGCGCTCCAGAAGCTCCCGGGTGTTGGAAGCGCTGAGATAATCGAGTCCACACTCGTATAGGTGGGCTCACCTACTCTTCTTTTTCCAGCCGGTCCATCACTTCGGCGGTGATCGCGCGTATCTTCTGAACTGATCCCTGAAATCCGATGATTTCGTCACCTTGGAGCCGTATGGGCACCGGATAGATGCCGTTCCGGTTGAGGCGGGCGGGCACGCCGATACAGACCTCGCCGATCCCGTGGATTTCGCTTGTGATGTAGCTTGATACCGTGAGAATACGGTTCTCGTCGCCGAGGATTGTCCGCACCAGGGTTGCAATCGCCTCCCCGGGCCCGTAGACCGTTGATCCCTTATCCCTGATGATCGCCTGGCCGCTTGTGCGGACTGCGTCGACCATGTCCTGGATGGGCAGCCCTGAGAATGTGGGCAGGTTGTGGATCTGGATGCCGCCGATCGTCGTCGCCGACCAGAGCGGTACCATGCTCTCGCCGTGTTCGCCGATGATGCGGGTATGCACCTCGCTGACATGGACCCGGAAGTACCGGGCGATCAGGGACTTCAGGCGCATCGAATCCAGGTGTGTCCCGAGACCGAAGACCTGCCGTGGCTGGAGCCCCGAGTATTTCAGGGCGACGGCGGTCATGACGTCGACGGGGTTTGTGACCATGAGGAGAATAGTGTCCGGCGATGATCTGCCGATGGTCCCGGCGACTTCGGCGATGATCTTTGCGTTCTCGAGGGCGAGATCGTTTCGATCCTGGCCGGGTCTCCTGGGAACCCCTGCTGTGCAGATGACGATATCAGATCCCTCTGCATCGGCAAGGCAGGTGCTATACGTGAGCCTGACGTGGGTGCCCCGTGCAGCAAACGAATCGGAGAGGTCGTGGCAGCAGCCCCCAAGAAGATCTTCCCGCCCTGGCTTCCCGACGAGCAGCATCTCGCTGACGTAGGGGATCTCGGATACGGTGTGGGCCGCAAACGTGCCGACGTTCCCTGTAGCCCCGATGATCGTTACCTTTGCCATAGAGATCGCTGTTTTGGGGACACGTCCTCGGTCGACCGTGCGCACAAGCATTCACCACAGCACCCCTCCTCCACCCCGCAACCCCATGGGCGCCGAACGTCCACGGTAAGTCTGCTCCCTTCCGGGCCTGAACCGGTGCCCGCGGCAAGAGGTCGCTGCCCCCTCCGGGACTTTGATCCCTCTCCGCCGACCTCATGGGACGAGGCTTCTCCGTTGGGACACAGTGGATTCTGCAGGCCGCTCGCGGCCTTCTTCAGACTTCGCCCCCCGCGTTACGGCGGTTTCAGGTTACAGGTGACGCCGAACCACCCGGGCTAGTCCCCGTATATAGTGGGGCCTAGGGGATAAAAATATCTCCGCCCACCCGGGCCTGCCAGGCTGCAGCGATCTGATCGATCTTTTCGGCATCGTTCTTCTCGAAGAGGTCGAGCGCGGTCAGGTCGACCCCGGGCAGAAGATCGGTATCGAAGAGGCGGAGGTCGCCCTGGTAGACTTCGACCTCCTGCGCGCCAGCGGCGGTGGCGACCACGACCGGATCCCGCGCGACCGGGCGGCGCCGGAGGTCGTCGTAGGATCGGTGCACCGTCACCTCGTTGATGCCCAGGAACTCCCGGTTCACCTGGAGGTTCCAGGCAGTCCAGGCGGCGGCCGCGTACCATGCATCGTTGTAGATGACGTGGTGGATGCCTGCCCGGGCGGCCGCGAGCCCGAGGGTTCCGGCGCCTGAACAGGCGTCGACGAACGTCTTCGGGCGCCGCCGTCCGATCTCTCGCTCGAGGGTGCGGATCTTTTCGTTGCGGTCCCGGGGGAA
>JAAZOW010000125.1 GCA_012797575.1 Methanomicrobiales archaeon
AAATTCGATATTCATGGCTACACCGTTGAGATAGAGACGAACGGCACCCTTGACTTCCGGGAGATGCAACCCTACGCCTCCATCTGCATGGACGTCAAGTGCCCTTCATCAGGGGAGGAGAGCAACCTGGCGCTCCTCCGTCACATCACGCCCCGCGACTGCGTCAAGTTCGTGGTTGCAGATGAGGCCGATCTCCTCTACGCCCGGACGGTGATGGCTCACTGCGATATCCGGGGCGAGATCATCATATCACCGGTCGAAGGTTCCGACTATCGTGCCATAGCAGATCGCATCGTTGAAGAGAACCTCCCGGTGAGGTTCCAGGTGCAGCTCCATAAGATCCTGGGGATGAGGTAGTTGAAGGCGGTCTGTCTCCTCTCGGGCGGCATGGACTCCTCCACGCTCGCGTACGTCGCCAAAGATATGGGATACGACATCATCGCGCTCCACTTCACCTACGGCCAGCGGACGGAGGAGAAGGAACGGGCGTGCGCCCGAACCATCGCCCGGATGCTTGACGCGGCAGAGTTCGTCGAGATCGGGCTTGAGCACTTCAAGGCGATCGGGGCATCGAGTCTGACGGATATTGAGATACCGGTCGAGGAGTATACCGGTGAGGTCGAGGATGTCCCGGGCACCTACGTCCCGTTCAGGAACGCGAACCTCCTCGCTATAGCAACCAGCCTCGCAGAGGCACGCCGGGCGGAGGCGATCTTCATCGCCGTCCAGGCTGTCGATTACCCCGGGTACCCCGATTGCCGGCCTGAGTTCATCGAGGCGTTCCAGCGGGTGATCGACCTCGGTACGGCAGCGGATCCCCGGATCATCCTCAAGACGCCCTTTGTCAGGATGGCAAAGGCAGATATCCTCAAGATCGGGTTTGCACTCGGCGTCCCCTACGCCGCGACGTGGTCCTGCTACCAGAGGAGCGACCGGGCATGCGGGGTCTGCTCCTCATGCCATCACCGCCGGGAGGCGTTTCGCATGCTCGGAGTTCCCGATCCTATCGAGTACGAGGAATAATTATGGAGATCTACAGAGGAAAAAGGCTCAGCATCGAGAAGAGGGAGATCATCCTCCCGAGCGGGACGAAGAAGGAGCGGGTGGTCATCCACCCCGGCGGGGCGGTCGCAATCCTCCCGGTCGAGGGCGATGACTGCTACCTCATACGGCAGTACAGATTCGCCATCGCCGACTACATCCTCGAGGCACCGGCAGGCACCATCGACGAGGGTGAAGAGCCCATCACGACCGCTCACCGGGAGCTGATCGAAGAGACCGGTATGGAGGCAGGGACGCTCGTCCCAAAAGGCTGGATATACTCATCCCCCGGCTACACCGATGAGCGCATCTGGCTCTACCTCGCCAGGGACCTCTCCCCATCCTCTGCGTACGCGATGGATGATGATGAGATCATCGAGGTCATCCGCGTTCCGATCAAAGACCTCTGGCCGATGGTCGCAGATGGCAGGATCGTCGATGCCAAAACGATCTGTCTCATCTGTCGCTGCCTGCAGTGAGGGGAGGTAGAAGCGGTGTGCGCAGATTTATGCCATCCGCGGAGAAAAACATAGTAGCTCTGATACATACGATTACACTAATATCAGTCAGCGAGCCTGGTGAACGTTCACATGGAAGAGACGCAAAAGATGGATACCGCGCGGAAGCGCTACGAATTCAAGAAGATGCTGGAGAGGCTTGCGGAGAAGGAAGGAAGCGGTACTGAGCTGATCACACTGTACATACCTCCCGATAAACAGATCCACGATGTCACTGGCCAACTCCGTGATGAGCTCGGGCAGTGCGCCAATATCAAGAGTAAACAGACCCGGACAAACGTCCAGAGTGCCATATCCTCGATCCTCGCCCGCCTCAGATACTATAAGCGACCGCCGGAGAACGGCATGGCGGTCTTCTGCGGCACGATCAATATTGGCGGCGACCGCACCAGTCTTGAGTGCGAGATAATTGAACCTCCCGAACCGCTCAACATCTATACCTACCGGTGCAGCTCCACCTTCGAACTCGAGCCCCTGCAGGAGATGCTCGATGAGAAAGACATCTACGGATTGATCGTCATCGACCGACGGGAGGCCTACATCGGCTTCCTTCGGGGCAACCGGATCGAGCCTATCAGCGGCGTCACATCGATGGTTCCCGGGAAGCAGCGAAAAGGGGGTCAGTCAAGCGCCCGTTTCCAGCGGTTACGGCTGATCGCCATAAACGAGTTCTATAAGAAGGTTGGCGACCGGGCAAGCGATATATTCCTTGCCGAGAAGGATTTTTTTGAGCGGTTCAAAGGCGTGCTGATCGGCGGCCCGACCCCGACGAAGGAGGAGTTCGAGGCGGGCGGCTACCTCCACCACGAGCTCCAGAAGCGGATCATCGGACTCTTCGACGTCGCCTACACGAATGAGTCCGGACTCTCTGAGCTCGTTGAGAATGCTGCGGATGCCCTCAAAGATCTCGATATCATCAAGGAGAAGAACGTGATGAACCGGTTCCTCCAGGAGCTGGTCAAGAGCGATGGTGCGGCCTCCTACGGTGAGGAGAGCGTCCGGAAAAATCTGGAGCTTGGCGCTGTCGATACCCTCATCCTCTCCGAGAAGCTCCGGAGGGCCCGATTGAGACTCGCCTGCCCAAACGGCGATTACACCGAGGAGCGGACGGTCAGCATCGAGCCCGGCAAGCATATCCGGGACCTCGACCTCGGCACCTGCCCGCATGACGGGGCGCCGCTTTATGCCACAGAGGAGACCGATATCATCGATGAACTGACCACACTGGCGGATCAGAGCAGCACGACCGTCAAGATCATATCAGATGACTTCGAGGAGGGCTCGATGCTTTACAGCGCATTCGGTGGAATTGCAGCAATACTTCGTTACAGGACAGGATACTGATGTTTCAGGAGAGGTACCGCCAGATCGAGCGCATGCTCCGAGAATGCACCGACGAGGAGGATGTCCTCCTCACGACAGGGGGAGATCACGCTGATCTCGCCTCGACGGTGGCGTTTAAGCTTGCAAAGAAGCAGAGAAGACCCCCTCATCAGATCGCCGGGGATATTGCAGGGAGGCTCGCAGCCGATCCCGACCTCGGCGACATCCAGGTCGAGGCGCAGGGCCCCTACGTCAACTTTCGATTCGGCCCTTCACTCCTCGCGGAGGCGGTCAGGGAGGCCCTCGAGCCCGGCTACGGAGAGCTCCCCGGTCACCCGGAGAGGGTGGTGCTCGAACATACCAGCGCAAACCCAAACGGTCCCCTCCACGTCGGCCACATCCGAAACACCGTCATCGGGGACTCCCTTGCCCGGGCGTTCAGGAAGGCCGGGTACCCGCTTGAGGTGCAGTATTACCTGAACGATATGGGCCGCCAGGTCGCCATCGTCGCCTGGGGGCTCGATCACCTTGGCATCGCCCGTGAGGAGGGCGAGAAGGAAGATCACTACGTCGCGCGAGTCTATATCGCTGCGAACCAGAGGATCCAGGAGAACCCCGCGATCACCGAAGAGATTGATCACCTCATGCAGGGTGTGGAACGCGGTGATCCCGAGACCGCCGGCACGTTCCGGGCGGCCGTCTCGCTCTGTGTGGAGGGGATCAGAGCGACTCTCGCTGCTTTGAATGCCCATCATGACCGATTCGTCTGGGAAAGCGATTTTATCAGGATCGGGGATGTTGACCGGGTCATCGAACAGGTCCGGCGGCTCCCACAGACCCACGAGGATGAGACCCTCTGGATCGATCTCTCGGAGGAGGGCTTTGAGAAGAAGTACATACTCCGGCGGAGCGACGGCACGTCGGTCTACAGCACCCGGGACCTCGCCTACCATACGTGGAAGGGACGCAACTACGATCGGGTGATCGATGTCCTCGGGGCTGACCACAAGCTGATAGGCGCCCAGCTCCAGGCCACCCTCGGCCTCCTCGGGGAGAGGGTGCCCGAGATCGTCTACTTCGAGTTCGTCTCCCTCCCTGAGGGATCCATGAGCACCCGGGCAGGGAAGTTCGTCTCCGCCGACGACCTGGTCGAGGAAGTGACCGCAAAGGCGTTTGAGGAGGTGACCGCCAGGCGCCCGGAACTCTCCATCGAGGAGCGGCACGCCATTGCAGAATCGGTCGCCATCGCCGCCATCCGCTACGACATCGTGAAGGTCTCACCGGAGAAGAGTACGGTCTTTAACTGGATCGAGGCGCTGAACTTCGAGCGGCAGAGCGGCCCCTACATCCAGTACGCCCACGCCCGTGCCTGTAGCATCCTCGAGAAGGCCGGTGAGTTCGAGCGAGCCTACCGCTACGAGACGGAGCATGAGGTGGCGCTCGCCCGCCATCTCGCGTTGTTCCCCGCCGTCGTCGAGCGGACCGTGGCGGAGCTCCGCCCGCACCACCTCGCAGCCTTCGCTCGCGAGCTCGCCGACCTCTTCAACGCCTTCTACCACTACAACCCGGTGCTGAAGAGCGAGGGAGAGACCCAGATCAGCCGCCTCACACTCGTGGATGCGGTCAGGAACACCCTCCAAGAATCCCTGGAGACCCTTGGTATCGATGCACTCAGAAGCATGTAAGGCCCTCCGGAAGCAGGGCTACCAGTTCGTCAACGCAACCTCGTCTGCAGCCGTCAAGCCCTGCATGTGGAATAAACGTGCGCTCAGAGGCGGGGATATGTGTTACAAGGCCCAGTTTTACGGGATCGAGAGCCACCGTTGTGTCCAGATGACCCCGACCCTGCGGTGCAACCAGCAGTGCCTCTTCTGCTGGCGGTCGTTTGAGCATGAGGTGACAGAGGAGGAGGAGTGCCCTCCGGCTGAGATCATAGAAAACCTCCCCCGCCTCCAGAAGAGGGCGCTCTCCGGCTACAAGGTCTCGCCCTACGTCACGCCGGAGCGATTTGCGGAGGCACTCAGCCCCACGATGGTCGCGGTATCGCTCTCCGGGGAGCCGACCTGTTACTCGCACCTCCCGGAGCTGATCGACGGCCTCAACGCCGAGGGGTATACGACGTTTCTGGTCTCAAACGGCACCCGGCCCGATGTTCTTGACCGATGCCGGCCGTACCAGACGTACATATCCCTGGACGCTCCCGATCGGGAGACCTACCTGCGTCTCTGCCGGCCCCGGGAGGATTACTGGGATCTGGTGCAGGAAAGTCTTTCTGGGCTTGCCCGTCGCCGGTCGGCCATCCGCACCACGGTGGTGCGTGGGTATAACGACTTTGCGCCGGAGGGGTATGCAGCGATCTACCAAGACTCGGGAGCCCGTTTTGTGGAGGTAAAGGGTTATATGTACCTGGGATACAGTAGGAATCGATTGCAGAAGGACCAGATGCCCAAACATCGCGATGTCCGGGCGTTTGCCGCGAAGATTGTGGATCACTGCGATTACTTCATCAAGGACGAGAGCCCGGTGAGCCGGGTGGTCTGTCTGGAGCGGGATGTATGAGATTTGATACGGAAGAGTTCAGGAAGAAGGCAAGAGAAGACTTCGAGCACGCCTGGCATGAAGGACCGTCGGTGCTGACCCCGGCGGGGGTCTCAGGTCGGTACCCTCGCCTGAGGTACACCCGGGCCGTGCCACACCCGATCTTTGAGATCACACAGAGGCTCCGCGAGACCTACCTCTCGATGGGGTTTGATGAAGCGATGAACCCTTTGATCGTTGAGGAGGCGGATATCTACAGGCAGTTCGGACCCGAGGCGATGGCTGTCCTCGATCGGGTCTTTTACCTCGGCGGTCTGCCCCGCCCGAACGTCGGGATCGCCCGGAAGCGGGTTGAGGAGATCGAGGCGATCCTTGGTCAGGCGGTCTCATCCGAGACCGAGGAGAGGCTCCGCGAGACCCTCCACGGCTACAAGAAGGGGACGATCGACGGCGATGAACTGACGCACGAACTTGCAACCGTGCTTGCGGCCGATGATGCTACCGTGGTGCGTATCATGGACGAGGTCTTTCCTGAGTTCCGGGCGCTGGCTCCCGAGTCGTCGCGCAACACCCTCCGGAGCCACATGACGAGCGGCTGGTTCATGACGCTCTCATCGCTCTGGGAGAGGCGTCACCTCCCGATCCGGCTCTTCTCGGTGGATCGCTGCTTCCGGAGGGAGCAAGAGGAGGGGCCCACCCGCCTGATGGCCTACCACTCGGCCTCCTGCGTCGTCGCCGGGGAGGATGTCACCCTCGAGGAAGGCAAAGCCGTCAGTGAAGCGCTCCTTTCGGCGTTCGGGTTTGCCGAGTTCCGATTTCAACCAGATGAGAAGCGGTCGAAGTACTACATGCCCGGCACCCAGACCGAGGTCTACGCCCGCCACCCGGCCCTCGGCTGGGTCGAGGTCGCCACATTTGGCATATACTCACCATCGGCGCTTGCTGAGTACGGGATCGGCGTGCCGGTGATGAATCTCGGTCTCGGTGTGGAGCGACTCGCGATGATCGTCTACCGATCAGACGACATCCGCGAGCTCTCCTATCCACAGTTCTTCCCGCAACCCCTCTCAGATAGCCAGATCGCAGGCGCCATCCACCTCCGCGCCGAGCCTGCATCGGAGACCGGGAAGCGGATAGCAGAGGCAATCCGGGATGTGGCTACTGAGAATGCCACCGCACCGGGACCATGCTCGTTCATCGCCTGGAAGGGTGAGATCGCCGGAAGGGTGGTGGAGGTGATCGTCGAGGAGCCCGAATCCAACACGAGACTCTGTGGGCCTGCCTGTGCCAACGAGGTCTTCGTCTACGAAGGCTCGATTCTCGGTGTGCCGGACCTCGCTAAGTGGGCGGAGGTCAGGCGTGACGGGGTCTCCACCGGTATCACCTACCTCGACGCCGCGGCAAACCTTGCCGCCGCCCGAATCGAGGAGGCGGCGCGATGCGGGGAGGAGACCCGCATCCAGGTGAAGATGGCGAAACTCCCCTCAGACATCAACCTGCGCATCGAAGAGTATGCGATGCGGTATATCACCGACCATAACAAGAAGGTGGATCTCCGGGGACCGGTCTTCCTGACAGCAAGATCGGTCGTCGCGGAGAAGCTGGCCGGATGAACGGGCGGATGCCCTCTCCCCAAGGGGGGAGGGGTGCAGGAGTCCTTCCCGCCCATATCCTCTTCACGCTACAGATATGAGCCCCTCTTCACGGCCTGGCTTCTCTTTCTTTACGGTCGCTTCTCTATCACACGCGACGCATCTCCGGAGCAGGGGCATCACGTCCCGCTGCGTGATCAGGTTGAAGCGGGCCTTGCTCGGTGCGAGCCCGACCTTGATCGAGTAGGCCTCCGGCGGCACCACCGCAAAGAGATCCTCATCGGTCCGATCATCTCCTATGGCGAGGATGAAGTTCCAGGCGTTTCGGGAGATCCAGTTCAGCGCAGCCCTCCCTTTGTTGATGGCCGTGTTCTTGATCTCGATGACCTTGTTCCCCTCCATGACGCCGACATCGAGGTTCGCTGTCAGGTGCAGGAGATCGTCTTTGAGGTCTTTTGCCCGCTGTGCGCCGAGGATCGGCTCGGTTCTCCGGTAGTGCCAGACGAGGGAGTAGTCTTTTTCTTCGATGAAAGCGCCGGGTGTGCGGTCGGTGTAGAGTTCGAGGATCGGGTAGATCTCCCCCTTCCACTCGTCCGAGAGTGATTCGGTCATCCGCCACTCTCCGGAGCGTTCCTTTACCCAGACGCCGTGCTCGGCGATGATCCCGATATCCATCGATCCGAACCAGGCGTCCAGGGTATACCGGTCCCTGCCGCTGATCACCACCACCTCGTTCTGGGACGCGCGGGCGAGCTTCTCGAGGAGATCGATTATGGGCTCACCGGGGACCGCCATCTGTGGTTTTGCAGCGAAGGGCACCAGTGTACCGTCATAGTCGAGGAGAAGGAGTCGGTCCTTGCCGGAGGCGTAGTCGCCGACCAGCCGATCCCTGATCGCGGGGGTGATGATCTGCTCGGAACGTTCGACCTGGATGGCCCGGGCGTCGCCCAGCCGGGCCAAGAAATCCCCGACCCAGTACTCGATATCGTAGCGCATCAGCCTCTCCTGCATGGCTCTGTTGCGTTCGATCTGTTCCCTCTCCGGCATAGCGAGCGCCGCCTCGATCGCTCCGATCATCGCATCCTGGTCATTTGGATTGACGATGATCGCTTCCCCAAGCTCTTCTGCCGCCCCCGCCATCTCAGAGAGGATGAGCACCCCGGTGCCATCGGTCCTGGTGGCGATGTACTCCTTGGCCATCAGGTTCATCCCATCCCGGAGCGGGGTCACCAGAGCGACATCGGCGGCGCTGTAGAACGCGACAAGCGTCTCGAACGGGAGGAAGTTGTAGAAGTAGCGGACTGGGACCCAATCGGTCGTGCCATACTTTCCGTTGATGCGGCCGACGAGTTCATCGATCTTCTTCTTCAGCACCTGGTAGCGGTCGACACCGATCCTTGACGGGACCGCAACGAGGACGAGGGAGATCTTTCCCTGGTGTTCGGGCTTCTTCTCAAGCAGCGCATCAAAGGCCTCGAGCCGGAGCGGGATTCCTTTCGTGTAGTCCAGGCGATCGAACGAGAGGATGATCTTCTGCCTTCCATATTTCTGCCGGATCCGGGTGATCTCTCCCTGGACCGGGTTGCTGCCCGCTGCGTCGGCAAACCGATGATAATCGATTCCCATCGGGAAGAGATCGGTCCTGATGACCCGGGTGCCGGTCCTGACCTCCCCAAAGGAGTGTTCGTACCCGAGTATCCGCCGGACGCTGGAGAGGAAATGGCGGACGTAGCCGTAGGTGTGGAATCCAATAAGGTCTGCCCCGAGCACCCCTTCGAGGATCTCCCTCCTCCAGGGGAGATGCCTGAATATCTCAAATGACGGGAAGGGGATGTGATGGAAGTAGCCGATCTCCGCCTCGGGCAGGCGCTCCCGGAGCATCTGCGGCAGGAGCATCAGGTGATAGTCGTGAACCCAGATGACGTCATCAGGCCGGACCACCTCCATCACGGCATCGCAGAACTTCTCGTTGACCCTCTGGTAGACATTCCACATCTTCTGGTCGTAGTTTGTGTAGTGGTTGAAGTAGTGGAGGAGTGGCCAGATTGTGTTGTTGCAGAACCCATCATAGTAGTGTTTGATATCGTACGGGGTGAGGAAGACTGGGTGACATTGTTCTCGCCGGAGCGTCTCAATGACCCGATCTCTCTCCTCTTTCTGCTTCTTCTGAACGTTCATTCCGGGCCACCCGACCCAGAGGCTCTCATACGATTTGTAGAAAGAGCCGACGCCGGTGGCAAGACCACCGGCGCTCCGTTGGAGATGGAGGTCCCCGTTCTGGCGGGAGACGTTGATCGGAAGCCTGTTTGAAATTATCAGTAATCTGTTCATGGTTTTGACCTTACTCACCATCGTGGGAATGATCACCACCCAAAGATTCTCAACCAAAATTAAGGTTTTGGAGAAATCTCGAAAAATTGCGGATATTGCAGTTTCGGCAGGCCGCGCCCATCCGGGGTCTGCCTCTGGTATGTGGGCGCCGGAGATGTCGCGCACAGCGCGACGGGGCGATCCAGCCCGGGCGTCTGGGGTAGGGGCACCATCTTACAGGTCTTATCCCCTTTCAGCGGAGATCTCTCTGATAAGAGCAAAGATCTGCCGTTGATCGACGAACAGGCGAGGAGCACAGGGATTGAAGGCATCGCTGCGGCAGCGTTCACAAACTTTCGGGGAGGGCAGCCATTGAGGGCCAGATGCGTCATGTCACCGTATCTTCAAGGGTTTTGATGTGTGAGATGGAACGCCAACAATCACGCAGAATGACGGTAATAGCCTGGTTTTACGAGGTCTTCCCTGTCTGGTTTCAATGTGCCGGCATCCCCCCACCCCGCCCGGGGCCGGGAAGGCCGTATCCGGGAGAGCGAAACCCACACACCGGTTTTTTCTTCAGACTCACCCCATACGCTGGACCGTGGGAGGTATCTCCACGGGGAGGCAAAAAGCCCCCTCCCCTGTCATCCTTGGGTTCAACATGCCAGAGAAACTGCAAAGGGCGCGAAGAGGAATACACCCCAAAAGGTGTGGGTGACCGTACCTCTCTCTCCCGAGATGAACACCCACCCCTTATGCTTGGGAGTTTGTCCACATCTCCTCCCAATCTCTTCAAAGTCCGTATCAGGCGCCTCTCCCCTCCACCCCTTGGACCATGCGCCGCACCTCTGCCTCAAGCTCAGGCAGGAGGTGGTCGCGGTTCGCCTTGGTCACCTCCACGACCCGGGCCCGGATCTGATCGAGACCCGGGACGCCCCGCTGTGCGATCGTCGCAACGCTAGGAGCGGGAGCATCGAACACCTCCCGCACGAGCCCACGAAAGGCGCCCGAATACCACTCCATCTTCCCGATCTCGTCGATGATCACCAAGCGGGCATCCGGTGCAAAGAACGGTATCGTCGAGAGAAACTCCTCAAACCCCAAAACATCAACCCCATACCTCCCCACGCGGTAGGGACCGGGGAGCCCGGTGTGGGCGAGGCATCGCCGCTCTCCGGTGAGGCTCACGAGGTCGAACCCCACTCGCACTCCCCCCTCCCTGACCTCGGCGGTATAAAACCCAACCGGCGAGTAATCGACAAGGCGCTCTGCAAGGCGGCGTATGAGCGTGGTCTTCCCTGAACCCGGCCGCCCGGTGATGAGCAGGTTCCTGGTCACCACTGCGCTGTCTCCCCTGCCTGGATTCGCGGGCGGCAGGTCATACCGAGCGTCGGTCCCTTCCGGTCGGTCTCGGCGATGGCGTCTGAGAAGTGCACGGCGCACCGGGGGAGGTCGAGGGCGTGCACAGCACCCACGATTGGCCCGACGTTGGAAGGCTCCCGAATCTTCAGGCAGGCCGTAGAACGACTGCTTAGGGGGGTAAAGAGGGATCTCACGGAGCTTCTCCGGTCCGCAAGCCCGAAGACGAAGATCGACATCAGGATGGCGCCCAAGCACCCGGCCGTAGCCGGTGGGGCCTCCCTGGAGAGCGGGAGTAACTCGAGTATCACACCGGGTGCGGGTGATGTCGCGCGCAGTTCTGAGAAGCGGACCCTCCCTTGCCCGATCGCTACGTCCCAGGGAAAGGTCACCTCCGCCCCACGGGCTTTATGATGATCGAACAGGTGCTATCACCGGCGCAGATACCGCTCCGGTACTCTGGAGCGTAATCCGGGTTCAGGTCAGATATAGCAGCGTTTGCAAATGCGTGGCAGACGTTGCAGGCAGCAAGCGGGTCTTCTCCCATCCCTCTTGCCCTATCCGCCAGCGCACACCTCTGGACCATCAGATCCGCCTCATCCGGCGCGGAGTTCCTGATCTCGTAGCGCCACTCAGGTCCGAAGAGCACCTTTGTTGCCGCTGCAAACGCCCCTGCAACCTCATGTGCATCCCCGAGCGGCATCCCAAAGGCGCGGACGATGACACCGACATCCCTGCTCAGCTCCTGCCAGACCGCCCGCTCGACCTCGTTGTAGAGCTGGTCGTCGGCGCCATCCCTGATCGCCCTGCGATAGATGTATGGTAGTGCCGAGAGTCCCTGTGCAGCCATTTTCCATCGCACATCCACTGGTATTCGTTCAAATGCATCCATATCTCATACCCCGTTCTCGTGGTGATGCCAGGGTATACCCCGTAACCTACATGAAGATTGTCCAGGTGGCTACAACCTCCATTAATACCCCACGGGGTACAGGTAGAGTGGAGAGCCATGACAGTCAACCACCCATCCCTGATACTATGCAAAGGCAAGTCCTCGCGATCCTCATCGCCATGATCCTCGGGGCAGGGTGTCTGGGCGGCCTCTTCCACCCGGAAGCCGTCCCGCCGGAGATCGTGCCGGTCGAAGGGGCGAGCCTGGACCACCTCCCGGTCCACACCTTCCCCTTCGAGGATGGGGAAGTGACGATCCACATCGACATCGACCCGGCGGTCTACGCGGGCGCGAAAGAAGCTGACCGGAGGCTCCACCTCTACAGAGATCTCTCTGAAGAGGAATGGATCTCCATCTACTACCGGGCGTTTGCAGACGACCCCCACCAGGAGCCCTTCTATGCAGATCTCATCGCGGCCCTCCGCACTATCCGGGACCGCGAGAATCTTGACGACGATCGCTACCTCGAGCTGATCACCGCGTTCGTGCAATCCATCCCTTACAAGACCGACGACTCGATCATCGAGCCGAAGTTTCCCATCGAGACCTACGGTGATGGAGAGGGTGACTGCGACGACAAAAGCCTCCTCCTCGCCGGACTCCTGGCGCGGGAAGGCTACCGGGTCGCACTCTTCTACTTCGGAGAAGAGGCGCACATGGCCGTGGGGGTGGAGAGTGTCGGGTGTTGGTACCGCAATACCGATTTTGCCTATATCGAGACCACGAACACAAGTTACGTGGGCATCCCGCCCCCGGAACTCTCCGGCGGAACACTCATCGCCTCTGACCCCCTGGTGATCCCCATCGGAGATGGCACACAGTGCTACTACGCGTGCAACCAGATCCAGACGATCGAGCGTGCCATCTCCCTGTCCCGCACCCGGGTTGATGTGCTCGCGCAGGAACTCGCAGAGTGCGCGCAGGAACTTGAGGCAGAAAGCGAGCATATCGATTCCCTCAACGCACGGATGGAGTGGCTCTCCCGGTCGGGGGATATCTGGGAGTACAATCGTCTTGTTCCGGTGCACACCCAGATCATTCAGGAATACAACGATGCGGTGCGATCTTACAACGCCTTGCTTGAGGAGTCACGGGTCGATGTGGATCTCCACAACTACCTCGTCACCCACGCCTATGATCGCCCTGGTTCATACTTCCGCGCCAGGGCATACCTGGAGGGATCGGCTGCCTTCTGGTGATGAAGATCCCACTCTGCCTGTGCGGGCGGGCTTTCGGACTACCACCCCACCACATCGGAGACGATCCTGCAGGCCCTCTGGCGCTGATCTGCCGCCTGCCGATGCGAGTCGCTCGACATCGACTGCGACACCCGGCCAGGGTTGCGGGATGTCCACCCCAACCCTGAACCCCAGGGGACAGGGGAAGGAGACCCGGTTCCCCGGGTGCTGATGTACGCTGCTTTATGCATCTGGTTCCGCCGGATGATGTTCGGGTGACACGCGGCCCGCTCAGCGAGATAGGCAAATGTGGTGAATGCACCTCTTTCCATACTCAAGAAAAGGAGAGATTTCTATTTCAACCAGGCGCCGCGCGGTGCGAAAGTGAAGGAGAGGCGATCCAGCACTGTATTTGATATTCTCGGGCTCTATACGCGTCACATCGATCCCCAACCTCCTGGAAGCTTTCCTTGCATCACCATCCCTTGCACCACTCACTGCCGAATCAACGGATGATATCTTCCAAGCGTTAATGTATCTCCCAGAACATATATGACGGAGTGCCGTATGCTGGATATCAGTGATTTACATGTGAGCGTGGATGGCACCGAGGTGCTTCGCGACATCAACCTCCGTATCGGGCAGGGGGAGACTCATGTCCTGATGGGGCCAAACGGTTCGGGAAAGAGCACGTTGCTCAAGGCCATCATGGGATTTGGTGGCTACAGGATCACAGCGGGGTCCATCACCTTTAAGGGAGATGATATCACCCATATACCGATCCATGAGCGAGCCCATCTCGGGATAGGCATGATGTTCCAACATCCACCTACGATATCCGGGCTAAAGCTCGGGAAACTGCTCGTTGCCACATCCCACATGAGTGAAGACGCTATAGAGGCACTTGCTCAGTTGGTCAACATGGAAAAGTTCCTTGCCCGGGACATCAATGTCGGGTTCTCCGGCGGTGAGATCAAACGGAGTGAAGTTCTGCAATTGATGGTCCAGCGACCTGATTTTGTCATGCTGGACGAACCAGAAAGTGGGGTTGACCTCGAGAACATGAGCCTGATGGGAAAGGAGATCGCAGGACTCCTCGAGAAAGACGTCCATATAATTAACCGGCGCCGAAGCGGCCTGATCATCACTCACACTGGCTACATCCTCGACTACCTCGAGGCAGACCAGGGCCATGTGATGATAGGAGGCCAGATCCGGTGTCATGGAAACCCTCGCGAAATCTTGCGCGTGATAAAAGAGAAAGGATACGGGGAGTGCCTGCGTTGCAAACAGATATAACTGATATGGAACACCTCTCGCAGGAGGACCGGGAACGCCTCGCCCTGACCGGCCTTGAGGTCGGGATGCAGAACCGTTGCGGAAGTTTCTTCCAGATCGACCAGAGGGTGGTGCAGACGACCTGCGGAGCCGAGGGGATCGAGATGCTCCCTATCAAGGTTGCCCTTGAAAAGTATGATTGGATGGAGGATTACTACTGGAACGCTGTCCCGAGGGATGCAGATAAGTACACCCAGTATGTGGCAAAGCAGGAGACCCCGCAAGGCCTCGTTGTCATCGCTCATCCGGGCGCAAAGGTTGCCATGCCGCTTCAGGCCTGCCTCTTCCTCCGCGAAGAACCGGTGCAGCACGTGCACAACATATTCATCGCGCGAGAGGACTCAGAAATCCATATCATATCAGGATGCGCCAGTTCCTGGCAGAAGGAACGGGGTGCGCATATTGGGGTGACCGAGATCTACGTCGGGAAAGATGCCAAGGTCACATCCACGATGATCCATAACTGGAACCCGGGGATAAGCGTCTTCCCGAGGAGCGCCACGATCGTCGAAGAAGGTGGCATCTTCCTCTCAAACTACGTCTGTATGCAGCCGGTCAAGCAGGTCACCATGTATCCGACGGCACGCCTCATCGGGAAGAACGCCGTGGCCCGGTTCTCGAGCATCGTCGTTGCAACACCTGGCTCACTCCTCGACCTCGGCTCCCGGACCATCCTTGCCGCCGAGTACACGAGCACCGAACTGATCACCCGGGCTATCACCACCGGTGGCGTCGCTATCTCTCGTGGGCATATCCTCGGCGAGAAGGAGAACACTCGGGGACATATCGAGTGCAAGGGCCTGATCTTAAAGGACGGCACCATCCATGCTATCCCCGAGATCGAGGGGACACTGACCGGGACCGAGCTCTCCCACGAGGCAGCGGTCGGCAAGATCGCCCGTCACGAGATCGAGTACCTCATGGCCCGGGGACTCTCGGAGGAGGAGGCCACCGCAACAATCATACGTGGGTTCCTTGATGTAAAGATCAGCGGTCTGCCTGCAGTCCTGCAGAGACAGATCGATGCCGCAATCGACGAAGCGGAATCCGGGTTCTGATGTGGTATGCCATGACGGAGACTGATAGCTCTGCAGATGAGCGAGAGAAGATGGTACGACTCCAGATCAAGGCTCGGGGGGTCCGGGATCCGGAGGTGCTTGCTGCAATGCAGAAAATTCCGCGCCACCTCTTTGTCCCGGAGGACTGCGAGCGCTCAGCCTACGAGGATCGCCCACTCCCCATCGGAGAGGGACAGACCATCTCCCAGCCCTACATCGTCGCCGTCATGACTGAACAACTCGAACTCCAGCCCGGGGACCGGGTGCTCGAGGTCGGGGCTGGCAGCGGCTACCAGGCCGCTCTCCTTGCCGAACTCGCAGGCTCGGTCATATCGATCGAGCGCCTTGAAGGTCTGGCCGATCGAGCGCGGGAGAACCTCGCCCGGGCAGGGATCACCGGCGTCCGCGTGGTCGTCGGCGATGGCACAGAGGGGTATCCTCCAGAAGCTCCCTACGATGCCATCATCATCACAGCGGCATCACCCGGGGTCCCGCAGCCCCTGATCGATCAGCTGGCGGAAGGCGGACGGCTGATCGCTCCCATCGGCCCCCGGGACTGCCAGGACCTCATCAAACTCGTCAAACACGAAGGCCGGGTGGAGCGCACATCTCTCGGTGGCGTCTGTTTCGTGCCGCTGATCGGGCAGTTCGGATGGAGAGGAGAGGATCCGTGAAGATCTACGATATCACCCG